>CAYTZF010000257.1:0-9537 GCA_964442265.1 uncultured Sideroxydans sp. | reverse complement strand
CTCACCGGCACATCCCATACCCTGACTTGCGCGATTGCAGTGTTCATCGTTTGCCACCGGAAAAAACGGGCGCGATTGTATCCGGTATTGGCGACTTGCCAAGTTGACAGGGGGATGAATCTGCACTAGGGGCCATGGCTATCCAATGGCGAAATCCATCCGCAGGAAGGAAGCAAACAAGGGAAAGCAAAAACTGGGGAGCAGTCAACCCCGGCTACACACCGGGTTCCAGCGCAGTCCCCTGCGGCAACAGCGCCTCGAATTCACCCAACGGCACCGGCTTGCTGAACAAATAGCCCTGAAAACTGCCGCAGCCGAAACGATGCAGCAACTGGAATTGAGCCTCGGTTTCCACCCCCTCCGCGATGATATCCAGCTCGAAGTTCATGGCGAGATCGACGATGGCCATCACCATCACCCGGTCCGCCTGGTCATTGCTGATCTGGCGCACAAAAGACTGGTCGATCTTGAGCTGATCCAGCGGCAGGCGTTTCAGATAAGTGAGCGAGGAATAACCGGTACCGAAATCGTCCATTGCAAAGCGCACGCCAAAGTCCTTCAGCGCCCGCATCTTGCAGATCGACTCCTCAATATCTTCCAGCACCACGCTTTCGGTGAGTTCGAGTTTAAGCAGCAGCGGGTTGATGGCGTGGCGCCGCACCGCCAGCATGACCTTTTCGACGAAATCGGTCTGCGCAAACTGTCTGGCGCTGACATTCACCGACAGGGTCAAATCGCGCAAGACAGGATGGGGCTGCCACGCCTTGATCTGGGCGCAGGCCGTCTCCAGCACCCATTGCCCGATGGGCAGGATCATGCCGGTCTCCTCCGCCAGCGTGATGAATTCTCCGGGCGCCACCAACCCGCGCCGCGGATGTTGCCAGCGCAACAAGACCTCTGCGCCCTGCACCTTCCTGTCGGCATCGACTTGCACCTGATAGAAAAGTCGAAGTTGGCCCGACTCGACCGCGCTGCGCAACTCGTTCTCCAGGCCGGCGCGTTGCTCGATCGTGGCCTGCATCGCGGGGTCGAAGAAACGGATCGTGTCGCGCCCGGCCTGCTTGGCCTCATACATCGCCATATCGGCACGCTTGAGCAGGACATCGACCTCCTGCTGGCGGTCGCAGAACACCGTCACCCCGATGCTTGAAGAACAATGGTGCTCGATTACCTCGCCCCCATCTCCGGTGAGCAGATAGGGCGCGGCCAGCGCCGCACGAATTTTTTCTGCGACTGTCTCGACCTGGATGACGGCCGTTTCCAGGCTATCCGATAACCCCTCCAGCATAACGAGAAACTCATCGCCCCCCAGACGGGCGGCCGTATCCTGCTGGCGAATGCTGGTCAGGATACGGCTTGCAACCTCGCGCAACAACTGATCGCCCATCGCGTGGCCGTGCAGATCGTTGAGCTTCTTGAAATGATCGAGGTCAAGGAAGATCAGCGCGCCGCAATGACCGCTGCGCTTGTTGGCAACCAGCGCCTTGCGCAATCGATCGAGCATCAGTCGCCGGTTGGCCAGATGCGTCAGCGGGTCGTAGAACGCCAGACTCTGTAATTGTGTCTCCATCTCCCGACGCTCGGTGATGTCGTGCACGATGGAGAACAACAGGATGCGACCGGCCATCACCACCGGCGACGAATGGACCTCCACCGTGCGCACGCTGCCGTCGGCAAGCCGGTGCGGGAACACGAAATAGTTGCGCTCCTCGTGCATCGCCTTGCCGCGTTCAGCGGAAATATCCTGCGGCGACATCATATTGATTTCGGCGATATTCATGCCGCGCAAACGCGCTTCCGGATAACCATAGAAGGCGACTGCCGCGTGATTGGCATTGACGATGACACCCTCTGCCGGTTCGATCAGCAGCATGGGCGAGGCATGATGCTCGAACATGGAACGGAAGCGGTTTTCGCTCTGCTGCAATTCGCGCGTGCGCACCTCGACCTTGCGTTCCAGCCGTTCATTGCTGCGCGCCAGCACGCGCGACATCCGTTCACGCCTTTGCTGGATCAGGAGCAGATTACGATTCACCCGGCGGAGATGGACCAGGACGGCGACCGCCAGCAACAGAATCAGCAGCGCAGCGGCGATCAGTTCCAGCGCATATTGGCGCATCACATCGCGCAGCCTGAATTCCCGGTGTGGCTGATCGAGGTATTGCAGGCGCTGCATGATCGCCTCCGCCGCCGCGTAGTTGCCGGCGGGCGCGAAGGCGTAATAATTCCCCTGCACGGCAGCCCGCTCATCCGGGCGAATTTGCAACAAGGCCAGTGTCACTTTTTTCACCACAGCCTCACTCACGCGCGCGGTCGCCACAAACGGCCACTCCGGATAAAGACCGGTTGAGACACTTTGCGGAAAGACACCGGCCGGCTGCGGATTCAGCAGCTTGATCCGCGCCCGGTCGAGCTTGCCTTCGCGCGCCATGCTTTCCAGAATGCCGGTGCGCACGAATCCCGCATCGGCGCTGCCCGCGAGCACTGCCCGCACCACTTTGTCATGCGGCATGCCGGTGTAGAGGATGCCAGCCAGTTCGCCAATATCGATGCCGGTTTGATACAGCTCCCAGCGCTGCATCAGGAATCCGCCGAACGATTCGGCAAAAGGGGCCGCGACCGTCCTGCCGCGCAGGTCTTGCAGTTTATCGATGTCGGCACGGTCGGCGCGGGTGAAGATGACACCGCCGAACTGGCTCACCGGATGTCCCTCGGCCAGCGGCATCAGGGTGGCGATGGCGGACAAGCTTTGGTTGATCCGGTGGGCAAGATAGAACTCCGGATTGGCCAGCATGAAATCGAAGCGCTTCTTTTCCATCGCCTGCACGAGTTCGTCGTAATACAACGCGTCGAGACTGAAATGCGCGCCCCTGACTTTGCGATTCAGCTGATCGACCGTCGGCTGCCAGCGCTGGCGCGTCTGCTCCAGATCGCGGAAGGCCAGCACGCCGACGCGCAATTCCCGATCCTGCGCAAGTGCATGGGGCCCCATCCCGGCAAGCAACAGGGTGGCCAGCATCGAGATAAACATATGTTGCCAGTTCATCCGGCAGCACCCCCCGTTTTCTGCAGAAAATGCGCCGCCTCATCCGCCGGCACGGGTTGACTGAACAGATAGCCCTGGTATTCCTCGCAGCGCAGTTCGCGGATGAATTCGAGTTGCTCCAATGTCTCCACGCCTTCGGCCACCACTTTCATGCCGAGCGCATGCGCCATCGCGGCAGTCGCGCTGACGATGCTGCGGTCATTCAGGTCGGTGGCGATGTCGCGCACGAAGGATTGGTCGATCTTCATGGTCTGCATCGGCAATTGCTTGAGACGGCTCAGGGACGAATAGCCGGTGCCGAAATCGTCCAGCGCCAGATTGAATCCGGCCGCATGCAAACGTCCAAGCAGGGCCGCGCTGTCGGTTTCCGCCTGCATCAGCAAACTTTCGGTCAATTCCAGTTCGATGTGGCGGGTATCCAGCCCGGCCTCTTGCAAGATGCGCTCGATCTGTCCGACGAATCCGGGTTCGCGGAACTGGGCGGCGGAAAGATTCACCGCCACCGGCACGATATGGCAGCCCCGCGATTGCCACAGACGCTGTTGCAGAACGGCCTGGCGCAACACCCAATCACCGATGCGATGGATCAGGCCGCACTGTTCGGCAACGGGAATGAACACTGCCGGCGAGATGAAACCGAATTCGGGGTGGCGCCAGCGCAGCAGCGCCTCCAGCCCCACCACACGATCATCCGCCAGCGCGACCTTGGGCTGGTAATACAGGATGAATTGCTGCTGCTCGATGGCGCCACGCAGGTCGTTTTCCAGCTGCAGCCGTTCCACCGCATTGTGATTCATCGCTTCTTCGTAAAAGGCGAAACGGTTGCGCCCGCTATCCTTGGCGCGATACATCGCCAGGTCGGCATTGCGCATCAGCTCGACCTTGTTCGCGCCGTCATGCGGGAACAGGCTGATGCCGATGCTGGCGGCGATATGCACGGTATGGCCGCCGACCTTGAAACCGTCGCCCAGCACGGCAAGCATCTTTTCCGCCACAAAACCGGCTTCGGCCTCGCCGCTGATCTCGGTGAGCAGGGCGATGAATTCATCCCCGCCCAGACGCGCAATCGTGTCAGTGCGGCGCAGACAGAGTTTGAGCCGCTCCGCCACCTGCTGCAGCAAGCCGTCGCCGACATCATGCCCGAGCGAATCGTTGATGTTTTTGAAATGATCGAGATCGATGAACAGCATCGCCAGCAGGCTCTGATGCCGCTGCGCCTGCGCAATGCCCTGCTCGACGCGGTCGGCCAGCAGATTGCGGTTGGGCAAGCCGGTCAGCGTGTCGTAACTCGCCAGCCGCTCCATTTGCGCTTCTTCCTGCTTGCGCTCGGTGATATCGATGAACAGGGCAATGCGGTGCGTCAGTTTGCCCTGCGCATCGGTCACATTGCTGATCGAAAGCCATTCGGGAAACACCTCGCCGCTTTTGCGCCGGTTCCAGATCTCGCCGCGCCAACGGTTGTTCGCCAGCAATTGTTGCCACATCTCGTGGTAGAACTGCGGCGACTGCCGGCCGCTGCTCAACAGGCGCGGGTTGTGTCCGAGCACCTCTTCGCTTTGATAACCGGTTATGCGGGTGAAGGCGGCGTTGACCTGCAAAATGCGATTTTCCGCGTCGGCAATCATGATCGCCTCGTTGCTCTGCTCAAACACTTTGCCCGCCAGTCGCAAACCGGCTTCGGCTTCGCGCCGTTGCGCAATCTCGCCGGTCAGGCCAGACACCATCTCGCGGATGGCGCGGCTCAAGTGCGCCACTTCGTCGTCGCCCGGTTGCGGGGGCACGGCATATTCCAAATCGCCCGCCGCGATGCGGTCGGCGGCCAGACTGATGCGCCGGATCGGCAGGGCAATGCGTCCTGCCAGAAACCAGGAGAGCCAGGCGAAAAACAGGCCGACCAGCGCGCCGGCGATCAGAATGTGGCGCTGCAAGGCGCGCGCCGGGGCAAAGGCGGTGGCGATGTCCTCGCGCACCACCGTCGTCCAGCCAAACCCCGCGTAGTCGCGGTAACCGGAGGAACTGGCATGGCCCACCAGATAGGTTTTGCCGTCGCCGAAGCGCTCGATGTGGTAACCGGTTTGATTGCCGGCGCGATAGTGACGCATCATTTCCGGCGCCAATTGGTCAAACTCGCTCCAGGCTGGCGCATTGCCCGACAATACCTTGCCGTCGCGGCTCAGCAGGAAAATGTCCTGCCCCGGCGTGCGCGTGCTGTCGAGTGCTTCAGCCGCCCAGTTCCAGTAGATATGCCCGCACAGCACGCCCAGCAGATTGTTCTGGTGATCAAACACAGGGGAAGCAACATCCACCAGATAGAAGGTTTCCCCGCTGGGATTCGGCAACAGCTTGGCCAGCAGCATGGCATCGTGCACGTCGCCGATGTAGTCGCCCTTGCGCCCTTCGGTGCACCACGGGCGCTTGGACAGGTTCTTGCCTTCCAGATAGCCGCCGGTGCCGACCAGCCCGATGCCGTTGGTGTCGCAAAATCCAATCCAGGCATAAGCATCGAAATTGGTCTGCAGGCGCTCCATCAGTTCGCGCTTGCGCACCACCCCTACGCCGGGGTCGCGCATCTCGTCCAGCCGCGCGGCGTTGCGGATCTCGCGGCTGCGTTCGTACATGCCGCGGTCCAGCACATCCAGCGCACTCTGCGCGCGGCGCACAAAGGCCACGCCCTCGCGCTGTTCGATCTGCTGGCGGCTGGCCTCTGCCGCATAAAAACTGATCGCGGTGGTCACCAGCAACACGATGGCGCCGGCGGCAAGGCCGATCTCGGCACGCAGACTGCGGCGCGGATCGATGCGTTTGAGCCAGTGTTTCATTTTGCCTCGTCTAGACATTTTTCAAAATCATCCAGCGGCATCGGCTTGCCAAACCAATACCCCTGATACGCATGGCAGCCGCGCAGGTTGAGGAATTGTTCCTGCTCAACCGTCTCCACCCCTTCGGCGATGACGTTCAGGCCCAACGCCCCGGTCATCGCGATGATGGTCTGCACGATGGCGGCGTCGTTGGGGTCGCTCGCAATGTCGCGCACGAAGCTCTGGTCGATCTTGATCTGGTCCAGCGGCAGGCGCTTCAGGTATTGCAGCGAGGAATAGCCGGTGCCAAAGTCGTCCATCGAGAAACTGATGCCGAGCAGTTTCAGCTCGCGCATTTTCCCAATGGTTTCTTCGACGTTCTCCAGCACGATGCTTTCGGTCAGCTCCAGCTTCAGGCGGGACGGCTTGGCGCCGGTCTCGAGCAGAATGTGTCTGACCTGTTGCACAAATCCGGCATCGCGAAACTGGCGCGCGCTGACGTTGACGGCCAGGGTCAGGTCGCAAGTCTGCGCATCCTGCTGCCAGGCCTTGAGTTGCAGACACGCCACGCGCAGCGCCCAACTCCCCATCGCCACGATCTGCCCGGTCTCTTCGGCCAGCGGAATGAACTCGCCAGGCGACACCAGCCCGCGCTGCGGGTGCTGCCAGCGCATCAGCACTTCCGCACCGAGCGGGCGGTGCCGGGCATCCACCTGCAACTGGTAGTACAGGCGCAGTTGATCGCCGGCCAGTGCGCGTTCCAGCTCGTTCTCCAGTTCGAGGCGCGCATCGATGATCGCCTGCATCCCGGGATCATAGAAACGAATAGTGTTACGTCCCGCCTGTTTGGCCTGATACATGGCGATATCCGCGAATTTGAACAGCGACTCGATATTCTCGCCATGCCCGCGCAGCATCACCACGCCGATGCTGGATGAAATGTGATGCGCATAGTCGCCGAGCTGATAGGGTTCGTTCAGCGCGCTGCGGATCTTCTCAGCCACCGTTTCGGCGTGTTCCGCCGCCTCCGGCGGCGAAGTGCTCAAGCCGTCCAGCACCAGCACGAATTCGTCGCCTCCCCAGCGCGCCACGGTGTCGCCTTCGCGCACACAGGTCTGCAAGCGGCGCGCCACTTCGCGCAACAGCAAATCGCCGGCATCATGCCCCTTGGAATCGTTGAGTTTCTTGAAATTGTCCAGATCGAGCAGGATCAGCGCCGCGTGCTGCCCGTTGCGCGCGCTGACCGCCATCGATTGCAGCACCCGCTCCTGCAACAGACGCCGATTCGGCAGATTCGTCAGCACGTCGTAAAACGCCAGTCGATGGATGTGCCGTTCTTTTTCGCGGCGCTCGGAGATGTCGAGGAAGGTGACCACCGCACCGACGACTTTCCCGTCCTTGTAGGTGGCATGCGACCAGTATTCCACCGGTAACGCCACGCCATCCTTGCGCCAATAGACCTCGTTATCACAATGCGCGGAGCGGTTCAGCTTGAACGCCTGATACATGAGGCACTCGGATGCCGGATAGGGTTTGCCGTCGCCATGCGAATGATGGATCAGGGTGTGGAGATGTTTGCCCAGCACCTCCTCCGCGTTATCGAAACCCAGGATGCGCATAAACGCGGCGTTGACGAAGGTGCAGTTGCCCAGAATGTCCACGCCGTACATGCCTTCCGCCATCGAATCGAGCAGGCGTTGCAGGTGCGCCTGCGAATCTTGCAGCGCCTGTTGCGCCGCGCGGCGCTCGCGGATGTCACGGCAGGAGCCGTACACGCGGCCGTTGGGCAGCAGCGCGGCATTCAGTTCGAACGGGATCTTGTCGCCGTCGCGGGTCAGCAGGCGGATCTCGAACACATGCCGCCCGGGAACGCTCACGATCTGCTTGCCAACCTCGCGGTAGCGTTCACGCCAATCCGCCGGCACCAGGTCAAAAGCAGACATCGCGTACAGTTCACTGCGTTCATAGCCAAGCAACGCGACCACATTGTCGTTGACGTAGGTGATGCGGCCATCCTGCTCGGTGATGAACACCGCATCGGGCGCACTTTGCAAAGTCATACGCAAGCGCTCTTCGCTTTCGCGCACCGCCTCGATCATGCCGCGCGACACTTCCTCCGACTTTTGCAACAACTGCTTGTGCCGGTGCTCCAGATCATCCAGTTCATCTGCGTTCTTGCGCGCCATGCGCTGGTCGAACAAGCTGGCCAGCAGGCCGCCGCCGAACCAGAACAACACCGTCAGGGCGATCATCACGGCCAGCACGTTTGGTTCGATGCGCAGGGCATCGACACGGCACACCGCGTCGGGTGCAATCTGCACGCCGAGCATGGCAACGTAGTGCATGGGGGAGATGGCCAGCCCCAGCATGGCCCCGCCCAACAACTTGCGCGGTGTGCCGTGCAGCTTGAGCCATTCGGCGCGATACATGAAATACAGCGCGCCCCAGGAGGCGGCAATGGCAATCAGCACGGACGAGGTAAAAACGAGGGGGTTGTAGGAGATGGCCGGCATCATCTTGAGCGCGGCCATGCCAAGGTAATGCATGCTGCTGATGCCGATGCCCATCAGGATCGCGCTGAACAGGATGCGCCGTGCGCCGGGCTGCGGCTCGCGCAGGACGCTGAAACCCAACAGGGTGGCGGCGACGGCGGCCAGCAACGACAACAGCGTGAGCCACAGGTCATAGCCGAGCGGGATCGGCAGATGGAAAGCCAGCATGCCGAGGAAGTGCATGGCCCAGATCGCTATACCCAGCGTGGCAGCACCGGTCAACATCCACATATTGGCGGTGAACCCTTCGCTGACGCGCATGCGCCGGGCATGGATGAGGGCGGTATAGGAGCCGAGCATGGCCACCAACACCGACAGGATGACCAGCGGAATATTCCATGAAATCAGCAAAACCAGCCCCTTTAATAATTGATTTAGGGTCGTATCTTACAGCCGCCGTCCCGTCGCAATCGCTGCATTAAGCACCGAAAATCGATTCTGGCAGATGAGCAGACCGACTCGTCTGCTATCGGCAGGCGACTGGAAATCTTTAGCCAAACCGATACAGCCTGCCAACTCGACAGCCCGAACGGCTATAATCGCGCATCTTTTCCGTTTTATTCTCTGGAGACGCATCCATGTCAAACGATCCCTTTCACTCCCGTCAATCATTCACGCTCGCCTCCGGTAAACAGGGCACGCTGTATTCCCTGCCCGCTCTGGAGAAAGCCGGCGCGGGCAACATCTCGCGCCTGCCTGTCTCCCTCCGCATCGTGCTGGAATCGGTGCTGCGCAATTGCGACGGCAAGAAAGTAACCGAGCAGCATGTGCGCGAACTGGCGAGCTGGCAGCCGAAGGCGGAACGTACCCGGGAAATCCCCTTCGTCGTCGCCCGTATCGTGTTGCAGGATTTCACCGGCGTGCCGCTGCTGGCCGACCTCGCCGCGATGCGCGATGCCGCCGCGAAACAGGGAAAAGACCCGAAGATCATCGAGCCGCTGGTGCCGGTAAACCTGGTGGTGGACCACTCGGTACAGATCGACAGCTACAACAACCCCGATGCGCTCAAGATCAACATGGGGCTGGAGTTCGAGCGCAACAACGAACGTTACCGCTTCATGAAATGGGGCATGCAGGCGTTCGAGACGTTCAAGGTGGTGCCGCCCGGCATCGGCATCGTGCATCAGGTCAACCTGGAATA
>CAYTZF010000256.1:0-2030 GCA_964442265.1 uncultured Sideroxydans sp. | reverse complement strand
AAGGAACTGCTGCAACAGACCGACAAGATACTGAAGACCTTTCCCGAGGTGGACAGCGTGTTCGGCAAGATCGGCCGTTCCAATTCCGCCACCGACCCCGCGCCGCTGGCGATGATCGAGACCACCATCCGCCTGAAACCCAAAGCGGCGTGGCCTGACCCGGACAAGGCCACCAGGGAATTGATGAGCGAGATGGATGCAGCGATCAAGTTCCCCGGTCTCGCCAACGCCTGGACCTATCCAATCAAGACGCGCATTGACATGCTTTCCACCGGCATCAAGACGCCGATCGGCATCAAGGTTTCCGGCCCCGACCTGTCCGTGCTGGAAAAGGTGGCGGGCGATATCGAGAAGACGCTGAAGAACCTGCCCGACACCCTGTCCGCCTTCGCCGACAAGGCGGCCGGCGGCTATTACCTGGACTTCGACATCCGGCGCGAAGAAGCGGCGCGCTACGGCCTCACCGTGGGCGACGTGCAGGATGTGGTGCAGTCGGCCATCGGCGGCATGAACGTGACCGAGACCGTGGAAGGATTGGAGCGTTACCCGGTCAACCTGCGCTACCCGCGCGAGCTGCGCGACGATCTGGAGTCGCTGAAACGTGTGCTGATCCCGGCCCCGACCGGGACGCAGATCCCGCTGTCGCTGGTGGCCGACCTCAAGCTGCGGCGCGGCCCGCCGTCGGTAAAGACGGAAAACGCCACCCCCAACGCCTGGGTCTATGTGGACATCAAAACCGGCGACATCGGCGGTTACGTGGCGGCGGCGAAAAAACAAGTTGCGGGCACGGTCAATATCCCGCCCGGCTATTCGCTGGTCTGGTCGGGGCAGTTCGAATACATGGAGCGCGCCGCCGCGCGCCTGAAAGTGGTGGTGCCGCTCACCCTGCTGACCATCTTCCTGCTGCTGTACTTCAACTTCCGCAACCTGACCGCGCCCACCGTGGTGATGCTGTCCATCCCGTTCGCGCTGATCGGCGGCTACTGGCTGATCTGGCTGCTCGGCTACAACATGTCGGTCACCGTCGCGGTCGGTTTCATCGCGCTGGCCGGCGTGTCGGCCGAGATCGGCGTGCTGGTGCTAACCTTCATCGACCAGGCCGTCGCCAAACTACGCGCCGAACGCGGTGGACAGTTGAACGCCGCCGAGATCATGGATGCGGTACTGCACGGCACCACCCAGCGCGTGCGTCCCATCGCCATGACCGCCACCGCCGTGATCGCCGGCCTGCTCCCCATCATGTGGGGCAGCGGCACCGGCTCCGACGTGATGCAGCGCATCGCCGCGCCGATGATAGGCGGCATGGTCACCGCCACCGTGCTGTCGCTGCTGGTGCTGCCAGTGATCTACGGCTGGGTGCTGCTGGCGCTGGAACGGCGCGCCGAATCTGTTTCCGGAACGCCTCAAAACTGAAATGCCGGACATGGGGAAAATGGAGCAAGGAACCTTGTCGATCCATACAGTGCCGAAAGGGAACCAGGAACCCCGACGGCCCCCACCCGCGATCACAGGAAAGCCGCCCAGCAGGAAATGACTGCCCCACCGGCCGCACCAGTCTCACCGGAGGTCGCCGGGAACAGGCAATAACACAGAGGAGATAATCATGATTGAAGTGATTCCAAATTTTCATCCGCTGTTCGTGCATTTCCCGGTCGCACTGATTTCCGTGTCGGCATCCTTTCATTTGGCTGCTTGGCTGTTGCGCAACCAGGCACGCTATGCCTCCCCTTGTGCCGTGCTCGCACATGTCACGTTGTGGCTGGGCGCGCTGGCAGCGTTACCGACTGTCGCACTGGGCTGGCTGGCCTCCAATTCGGTCAACCACGACGAGGCCGGGCATGCCGCGATGCTGCTGCACCGGGTGTGGGCGTTGGCCACCCTGGCAGTGTTTTTGCTGCTGGCAGGCTGGGATGCGTGGAAACATAAAGTGGATGCCACGCCCGCATGGCCGTTCGTTGCTGCGGCAATCGCCGCATGGCTGCTGGTCGCCAGCACGGCCTGGCATGGCGGCGAGCTGGTTTACCGGCATG
>CAYTZF010000255.1:0-10362 GCA_964442265.1 uncultured Sideroxydans sp. | reverse complement strand
GCCATCGCGCAAGCCGAGCAAACGCTGCAACAAAATGGTCGCCACACCATTCTGTTTGTGGATGAAGTGCACCGTTTCAACAAGTCGCAGCAGGATGCCTTCCTGCCCTATGTCGAACAGGGCCTGGTTACCTTCATCGGCGCGACGACGGAAAACCCTTCGTTTGAATTGAACAACGCCTTGCTGTCGCGGGCGCAGGTGTATGTGCTGCAATCTTTGTCCGAAGCCGAGATGGGGCAATTGTTCGAGCGCGCGCTGGTTTTCTGTGGGTCGGGTTTCAACCCGACAGCGACCGGAATGGATGGAAAATCTGTCGGGTTGAACGACCCACAGGCGGATGTATTGGCGTTCACCGATGAGGCAAGGGAGCGCGTGATCGGCTACGCCGACGGCGATGCGCGCCGTCTGCTCAACGTGCTGGAACAGTTGCAGACTGCCGCCAGCGCCGCGAAGTTGACCATGGTCGACGCCAAGTTCCTCGACGCCACGCTGGCGCAGAAGATGCGCCGTTTCGACAAGGGCGGCGAAGCTTTTTATGACCAGATCTCCGCGCTGCACAAATCGGTGCGCGGCTCCAATCCAGATGCCGCGCTGTACTGGCTGGTGCGCATGCTGGACGGCGGCGCCGACCCGCGTTATCTGGCGCGGCGCATCGTGCGCATGGCGTGGGAAGACATCGGCCTGGCCGACCCGCGCGCCATCCAGTTGTGCAACGATGCCACTGCGACCTACGAACGCCTCGGCTCGCCGGAAGGCGAGCTGGCACTGGCGCAGGCCGTGCTGTATCTGGCTGTCGCCGCCAAATCGAACGCCGGATACGTCGCGTATAATTCCGCCCGCGCGTTCGTCAAACAGGACAGCTCGCGCGAAGTGCCGCTGCACTTGCGCAACGCGCCGTCCAAGCTGATGAAGCAACTGGATTACGGCAGGGATTACCGCTACGCGCACGATGAGGCGGAGGGTTATGCGGCGGGCGAGAATTATTTTCCGGACGGCATGCCGACAGTGAGTTTCTACGAACCGGTCAACAGGGGGTTGGAAGCGAAGATCGCGGAGAAGCTGGCGCATCTGCGCAAGCTGGATGAAAAAGCTAAAAACAAAAAATAGCCACAGAGAACACAGAGATCACAGAGAAGGCCGTGGCAGATAAACTGACAGAGGAAATAATTGCGGCTGCAATTGAAGTCCACAAGACGCTGGGCTCTGGATTGCTGGAATCGATTTACGAAGAGGCGCTGTGTATCGAGATGGAGCTGATGGGCTTGGCTTTTCAGCGGCAGTTGGCAGTCGAGGTGATGTACAAAGGTCGCGCGATTCATGGGCAACGTCTGGATTTACTGGTTGCAAGTGAAGTCGTTGTGGAAATCAAATCCATGCGAACGTTGCCCGAAGTGGCGACAGCCCAAGTGCTTTCATACCTGAAAGCAACAGGTTTGAAACGGGGGGTTATTACTGAATTTTGGAGAAAAACAGTTGGTCAGTGGAGTGAAGCGAATTTCACTTTGATAGGTGAATTTAAAGAAAAACAAAATTAGCCACAGAGAACACAGAGATCACAGAGAAGGCCGCCGCTCTGTTTTTTCTTTTCTCTGTGACCTCTGTGTTCTCTGTGGCTAAATAGATTTTGAATTTGAGGTTCTCATGTTAGACATACAAACATTACGCAACGACCTGGCCGGCGTGGCGACACGTCTGGCGACACGCGGTTATACGCTGGATACCGCGCAGTTCGAACAACTGGAAGCCGAACGCAAGACCATCCAGACGCGCACGCAGGAGCTGCAGGCCAAGCGCAATGCCTCGTCCAAGCTGATTGGCCAGGCCAAGGCCAAGGGCGAGGACACTACGGCGATCATGGCCGAGGTGGGCGCGCTGGGGGAAGAACTGAAACAGCTCGAAGCCAAGCTGCCACAGGTGCTGCAAGAGATGGATGCCTTTCTGGCGATCATTCCCAATTTGCCGCACGCCGGCGTGCCGGTCGGCCAGTCCGAGGCGGACAACGTTGAGGTGCGCAAGGTCGGCGATGTGCCAAAGTTTGCCTTCGAGGTGAAGGATCACGTCAGCATCGGGGAAGGCCTGGGCGGGCTGGATTTCGAGACCGCCACCAAGATCGCCGGTGCGCGCTTCTCGCTGCTGACAGGCACGCTGGCCAGGCTGCATCGCTCGCTCGCGCAGTTCATGCTGGACACGCACACCGGGAAACACGGCTATACCGAGACTTATGTGCCTTACATGGTGAACGCCGCATCAATGCGCGGCACCGGGCAGTTGCCGAAGTTCGAGGAAGATTTGTTCAAAGTGCCGCGTCTGATGGGGGAGGGTGAGGAGAATTTCTATTTGATCCCCACCGCCGAAGTGCCCGTGACCAACATGGTGCGCGATACGATCACGCCATTGGAAAAACTGCCGCTGAAGTTTGTCGCGCATACGCCGTGCTTCCGCAGCGAGGCGGGTTCCTACGGGCGCGACACGCGCGGCATGATCCGCCAGCACCAGTTCGACAAGGTGGAACTGGTGCAGATGGTGCATCCGGACACTTCCTACCAGGCGCTGGAAGCGTTGCTCGGCCACGCCGAGGTCATTCTGCAGAAGCTGGGCCTGCCCTATCGCGTGGTCAAGCTGTGCACCGGCGACATGGGCTTTTCCTCGGCGATGACGTATGACATCGAGGTGTGGCTGCCGGCGCAGAACACCTACCGCGAAATCTCTTCCTGCTCCAACTTTGAAACCTTCCAGGCGCGCCGGATGCAGGCACGCTTCCGCAACGCGCAAGGCAAGCCCGAGTTGCTGCATACGCTGAACGGTTCCGGCCTGGCGGTCGGCCGCACGCTGGTTGCGGTGCTGGAGAACTACCAGAACGCGGATGGCAGCGTGACCATCCCTGACGTGCTGCGTCCCTACATGGGCGGCATGGAGAAGATTTCCAAGTGAAGGTCATCCACCTGCTCGGTATCGCCGGTGTTGCGGAACACGAAAGTGCGGGTGCGCGGCACTGGGCGCACCGGCTGGAGTGGCCGATGGTGGGCGTGGCGCTGTGGATCGTGCTGCAGTGGTATCTGGAAGAGACCGGCGCGCTGTCGCATGCCGTCGCGCGCATCGCCGACTGGCTGGTGTGGCTGGCCTTTCTGCTCGAGACCGTCATCCTCACTGCCCGGGTCAAAGACAAGCGCAGCTATCTGTTCGGCAACTGGCTCAACCTGCTTATCATCACTGCCGGCTTTCCGTATTTTTGGCAATACGCGCCGCTCATCGGCATGCTGCGCAGCGTGCGGCTGGTGCTGGTGCTGGCGCTGCTGCTGCGCATGTCGAAATCAGCGAGAAAATTGCTGGCGCAACACCGGTTGGGAACGACCCTGATCGTCGCCTTTTTTACCATGCTGCTATCCGGCATCATCATGTCGCGCATCGATCCCACGGTGGGCGATGTGTGGGACGGCATGTGGTGGGCGTGGGTCACCATGGCGACCGTGGGCTATGGGGATGTGGTGCCGCACAGCGGTGCGGGCCGCCTGTTCGCTTCGCTGGTGGTGCTGTTCGGCGTGGTGCTGATCTCGCTGCTCACCGCCAATCTCGCGGCATTCTTCATCGGCAGCGATGTGGAGAAAATCGATGAAGATGAAAAGGAATCAGACCGCCAGCTGGCTGAAATATCGGCGCGTCTGGCGCGTATCGAGCAGCTGCTCGGTACGGAGCGTAAGCGTTGAAATCAGTTGTCTGAAAGAAAGGTGAAGTAGGGCGCGTCCGGCAACTTGCCTTCCGCATCCAGCCGTTTCAGGATGTCGTGATACAGACGCACGGTTTCCACGTGAACCACCGCCTCGCCGCCGCGCGCCTGACCGTGCCGGGTATTCGCGTAGTGTTGGCGCTGCGAGAGCAGGGGCATCACCCGTTTCACATCCGCCCACACATCCGCATCCAACCCGCGCTGCATGGTCATGATGCGCGCATCCTCCAGATGGCCCATGCCCTGGTTGTAGGCGGCGATTGCCATCCACAAACGGTTCTGCTCGGTGATCCGCAGCGGCAACTGTTCCTTCAATAGTTGCAGGTAGCGAGCGCCTGCCAGGATGCTTTCATGCGCATCCAGCCGGTTCTGCACACCCATGCGGTCGGCGGTCGCCTCGGTCAGCATCATCATGCCGCGCACACCGGTGTAAGAGGTGGCAAAGGGATCCCAGCGCGACTCGCGATAAGCCAGTGCCGCAATCATGCGCCAGTCGATGCCGGTCAGATCGGCGGCTTCCTGAAACCATGCCCGGTAAACCGGCAACTGTTTGCGCACATCGTTGATGAACGCGCCGATGTCGATGGCGTTAAGGCGGTCGTTGTGGCCGTAGTAGCGGTCAATCGCGTGCTGCAAAGTGCGGTTGGCGCGAATCTCGGCCAGGAACAGATTGGCGGCATCGAGCAGCGTCTCGTCACCGTCCGCGCTGATCGCCCAGCTTAGCTCGGTGTCGCTGTTCAGGCTCAAGCCGTTGCCCAGATCGGGGAAAAAATTGCGCAGGGTCGCCAGTTCCTCGTCGTTGGCCACGGTGCAATCGATCTCCCCTTCGGCCAGCGCCTGCAACAGCAAAGCCGTGGTGGTCCCCTTGCGCGATTCCCACGACAACTCGTCGTATTCCTCGCGCACCTTGCGCAAGGCCCACTCCTGCGCCGACTCGCGCGCCACCACCAGTTGCCGCTCATACAGGCCGTCGATGCGCCGGGGGGTGCGTTCTCCGCACACCGCCCGCTCATCCAGACGCTGATAAGACGTGCTGTAACGCAGCGCCGGATTCGAATGCGAACGAAACCCGGCCGCCAGATGCACGCGCCCCGCCAGCAGGGCATCAACGGCTTCGGCCGGAGTCAGTTTAAGCAGCTTGACGCGTACATTGAGGTGTTTGCCGAACAGTGATTGCAGGTCGGCCTCGAAGGCCGTATCTGTGACTCTGCTGGCGTCCGGCACCGCAACCACCAGCTCGCCCGCGCGCCAGTCCGGAAACGGCGGCGAGCTCATGGTTTTGATCGCCAGCCAGGCGAAGAGGCCGATAAACACGATGACTCGCAAGGGGTAAAGGCTGCGCATGCGAACATTCTGCCCGAAAAAGAATGTAGCTGGTAAAATGCGCGCCGCTTCGAAGAGCGGAAGCTTGTTAAGCCCGCGTTCGGAAAGAGTCACGGAGAGGTGGCAGAGTGGTCGAATGTACCTGACTCGAAATCAGGCGTACGGTAACCCCGTACCGTGGGTTCGAATCCCACCCTCTCCGCCAAATTAAAAAGCGCCCCTTGTGGGCGCTTTTTAATTGGGTGCAGTGGATGTGTGGACGAAGCCTCCTGGGTTCGACCAGCGAGCACTGCTCGCGCAGGACGCCCGCAGGGCGGTCACGAACGCAGTGAGGGATGAGGTTTTCGCGGAGGCAACGCGAAAGCCGAACAATCCCACCCTCTCCGCCAAATTAAAAACCGCCCCCCGTGGGCGGTTTGTGATTTTGTGCAGGAGCGGATTTGGCCGCGAACCCTCTCACCGGCAAGACGGTCCCGGCCTTCTGTAGCAAGCAAGGCGGCGTCGCCGGAAATTTGAAATCTGGCGGCGCGTGGCGGGTGGTAAAATTCAGCCCGATTTTAACGAAACTCGCTTTGCGCGTTTTCACTCCCGCCACCATGCACCTCTCCTTCGTCCATTTGCGTTTGCATAGCGAGTATTCCGTCGCCGATGGCATCGTGCGTCTGGACGAGGCGGTGGCGGCGGCGCAGGCTGACAGGATGCCGGCGCTGGCGCTGACCGATCTGTCGAATGTCTTCGGTCTGGTCAAGTTTTACAAGAAGGCGCGCGGGGCGGGCATCAAGCCGGTGCTCGGCTGCGATGTGTTTGTCAGCAACGATGCCGCGCGCGACCAGCCGTTTCGCCTGCTGCTGCTGTGCCAGACCGGCGCGGGTTACCTGCGCCTGTGTGAATTACTCACCCGCGCTTATCTGGAGAACCAGTACCGCGGCCGCCCGGAGATTCGCAAGCAATGGTTGCAGGAGGGGGCGGACGGGCTGATCGCCTTGTCCGGCGCGCATCTGGGAGAAGTCGGCGCCTGCCTGCTCAATGGCAATGCGCAGGCCGCGCAAGTCATCGCACAGGACTATGCGGCGCTGTTTCCCGACCGTTTCTATCTTGAGGTGCAACGCTGCGGCGCGCCGCGCGAGGAAGCGCATCTGCGTGACACGGTGCAACTGGCGAACCGGTTGAACCTGCCGGTGGTGGCCACCCACCCGGTGCAATTTCTCACGCGCGACGATTTCAAGGCGCACGAGGCGCGCGTGTGCATCGCCGAAGGGTATGTGCTGAACGACAAGCGCCGCCAGCGAGCCTTTACCGCGCAACAGTATTTCACCTCGCAGGCGGAGATGGAGGAACTGTTCGCCGACCTGCCGCAGGCGCTGCAAAATTCGGTGGAGATCGCCAAACGCTGCAATGCCACACTCAAACTGGGGCGTCCGCAACTGCCGGATTTTC
The DNA here is from genome assembly GCA_964442265.1 of uncultured Sideroxydans sp. Classification (GTDB taxonomy): domain Bacteria; phylum Pseudomonadota; class Gammaproteobacteria; order Burkholderiales; family Gallionellaceae; genus Sideroxyarcus. The sequence goes on along the minus strand of CAYTZF010000255.1, from coordinate 3,878 downwards.
CCACACCAAAAGGTGAATCGCTGGATGACTTCCTGCGCAGCGAAGCGCAAGCCGGTTTGCAACAGCGCATGCAGCAGTTGTATCCGGACGAAGCGTTGCGCGCCGGCAAGATGCCGGAATATCAGGCGCGGCTGGATTTCGAGATCGACACCATCATCCAGATGGGCTTCCCCGGTTACTTTCTCATCGTGGCGGACTTCATCCGCTGGGCCAAGTCCTTCCGCGACGAAAAATTTCCCAACGGCGTGCCGGTCGGGCCGGGGCGCGGTTCCGGTGCCGGGTCGCTGGTGGCGTATTCGCTTGGCATCACCGACCTCGATCCCTTGCGCTACGACTTGCTGTTCGAACGTTTCCTCAATCCCGAGCGCGTCTCGATGCCCGACTTCGACGTGGATTTCTGCCAGGACGGGCGAGAACGGGTGATCGAATATGTGCGCCACCGCTACGGCGCGCACTGCGTGTCGCAGATCGCCACCTTCGGCACCATGGCCTCCAAGGCGGTGATCCGGGACGTCGGGCGCGTGCTGGATTTCCCCTATATGTTGTGCGACCGCCTGTCCAAGCTGGTCCCGCTGGAGGGAGTGAAGCCGGTGTCGCTGAAGAAGGCGCGCGAGATGGAGCCGGAATTCAACGCCATCATCGCCAGCGAAGAAGGCGTGGAAGAGCTGCTGGAGCTGGGCGAGCGGCTGGAAGACTTGACCCGCAACGTCGGCATGCACGCCGGCGGCGTGGTCATCGCGCCGGGCAAACTGACAGACTTCTGCCCGCTGTATTGCGCCGAAGGCAGCGAGAGCACGGTGAGCCAGTACGACAAGGACGATGTGGAGGCGGTCGGCCTGGTGAAGTTCGACTTTCTTGGATTGCGCACGCTGACAATCATCGACTGGGCGGTGCGGTACATCAAAGGATCCGGGATCCGGGATTTGGGAATCAGTAAAACCGCTTCTGCGAGCGACGCGGTTGCTGAATCCCGAATCCCGAATCCTGAATCCTTCAACATCGACACCATCCCCCTCGACGACAAGGAAACCTACGACCGTATTTTCAAGACGGCAAATACGACGGCGGTGTTTCAGTTCGAGTCGCGCGGCATGAAGGACACGCTGGTGAAGGCGAAGCCGGATTGCCTGGAAGATTTGATCGCGTTGAACGCGCTGTACCGTCCGGGCCCGATGGATTTCATCCCAGACTACATCAACCGCAAGCACGGCAAGGAACAGGTCGTGATCCCGCACCCCTGCCTGGAGAAAGTGGTGGGCGCAACCTACGGCATCATGGTCTATCAGGAGCAGGTGATGCAGGCGGCGCAGGTGGTGGCCGGCTACACGCTCGGCGGCGCGGACATGCTGCGCCGCGCGATGGGCAAGAAGAAGGCCGAGGAGATGGCGCAGCAGCGCAGCATCTTTGTGGCGGGCGCGGCGCAAAACAATATCGACGAGAAAAAGGCGAACGAAATCTTCGACACCATGGAGAAGTTCGCCGGCTACGGCTTCAACAAGTCCCACGCCGCCGCCTATTCGCTGGTCGCCTACCAGACCGCGTATCTCAAGTGCCACTATCCCGCCGCCTTCATGGCCTCAACCCTGACCTCGGAAATGGTCAACACCGACAAGGTCAGCTTCTTTTATCAGGATGCCCTGCAACAGGGATTAACAATATTGCCGCCGGAAATCAACCGCTCGCTGTTTCGCTTTACACCCACCGACGAGAAGACCATCGCCTACGGCCTGGGCGCGATCAAGGGCGCCGGCGAGGCGGCGGTGGAAAACATTGTGGCGGCGCGGCAGGCGGGCCCGTTCAAGGATCTGTTCGATTTCTGTCACCGGGTGGATAACCGCATTGTCAACCGGCGCGCGGTGGAAGCGCTGATCCGGGCCGGCGCATTTGATCGCATCAACGACCACCGTTACCAGTTGCTGGCTTCGCTCGATGCGGCGCTGGGCAGCGCCGAACAGCAGGCGCGCGCCGCCAACCAGTGCAGCCTGTTTGGCGACGACGAGGCAATGCCGGTGCTGATGGCCGATGTGCCGCGCTGGAAAATGCGCGAACAGTTGCAGCAGGAAAAGACCGCGCTGGGATTTTACCTGTCCGGCCACCCGTATCAGGAATTTGCGCAGGAGCTGGCGCATTTTGTCAGCCTGCGCCTGAATGAAGTAACGCCCGAGATGCTGCCCCCCGTCAACGGCAAATCGCGGCGGCAGGAAAACGAAGTTTCGGCGCAGGCTAACCTTGGCGCAACGCAAGCCAAGTTTAAGCGAAGCGGCCGTAACCAAAAGGAACTGGTGCTGGCGGGCATCGTCAGCAGCGTGCGCATTTTGCAAACCAGGCGCGGCAAGATGGCGGTGGTGACCCTCGACGACGGCAGCGCGCAGATCGAGATGACGGTGTTCAATGATCTGTATGAACCGAACCGCGCCTGGCTGCGCGACGACCAGCTGGTGGTCGCGCGCGGGCGTGCCAGTCTCGACGACTATTCCGGCGGCATGCGCGTCACCGCCGAGGCGCTGTTCGATTTCGCCTCGGCGCGCGCCGTTTTCGCCCAGCGCCTCGACATCGACTGCAGTCTCGATCACAAGGTGCGCGTGGCGCAATTGGCAGAATTGCTCAAGCCCTATTGCGGCGGCGAATGTCCGGTGCAGATCAATTACCGCAATCTGGTGGGCATTGCCCCATTGCGCCTGGGCGAAGAATGGAAAGTGACCCTGCCCGATGAATTGCTCGACGGGCTGCGCGCGCTCTGCGATGCACGCAATGTGCGGGTGATATATAAACAGGGATGAACATTGAATAGGGCGCGGCGGGAGGAGTAGAATCGCGCCTTTCCTGAATTCAACCAGATTTTGCGGGGTGTACAAGTAATACCGGTGGCGGCAGCAAGTATCTCATCGCTTGACGTGGCAAATGGCGTGATCCTGTTGTGGGTCGTGCTGGGTTTGGCTGGCTTGTGGGTGAATGATGCAACGCGCTGGATTTTCCCGCTGGGCGCTCTCGCTTCCCTGTTTTTGGCTGCTGCCGGCCTGGTTGCGCTGTCTGCCGCGCCGCAAACGCTGGTGTTGCCGTTGGGCCTGCCCGACCTGCCGTTCCATCTGCGCCTCGATGCGCTTTCCGCTTTTTTCCTGATTCTGCTGGGGACGGCGTCGGCTGGCGTATCCCTGTTCGGCAGCGGCTATTTTCGCCATCTGGATGACAAGACGCTGCGTTTGCTGTGTCTCGAATATCACCTGTTTCTGGCCGGCATGGCGCTGGTGATGCTGGCGGACGATGCCTATATGTTTATGGTGGCGTGGGAAGTCATGGCCTTGTCCTCGTACTTCCTGGTCACCACCGACCATGCCATTCCCGATATCCGCAAAGCGGGTTTCCTCTATCTGTTGATCGCGCACGTCGGCGCCATCGCCATCCTGCTGAGCTTCGGCGTGATGCAGGGCGGGCACGGTATCGGCGCGTACACTTTTGATGCGATGCGCGCCGCACCGCTGACCTCGTTCTGGGCATCGGCTGCGTTCCTGCTCGCCCTGTTCGGTTTTGGCGCCAAGGCGGGGGTGTTGCCCCTGCATGTGTGGTTGCCCGAGGCGCACCCGGCCGCGCCTTCGCCGGTGTCGGCGCTGATGAGCGGGGTGATGCTGAAGACGGCGATTTACGGCATTTTGCGCGTGACTTTCGATCTGCTCGGCACGCAGCTCTGGTGGTGGGGTGTGCTGGCGCTGGGACTGGGATTGGCGACCGCCATCTTCGGCGTGATGTTCGCGGCGGTGCAGGCCGACATGAAGCGCCTGCTGGCGTATTCCTCGATCGAGAACATCGGCCTGCTGCTGGCGGGCATTGGCCTCACGCTGATCTTTCACGTCTATGACAAGGACACGCTGGCGGCGCTGGCC
>CAYTZF010000254.1:0-5371 GCA_964442265.1 uncultured Sideroxydans sp. | reverse complement strand
CATTGTCAATAAGAACACGATCCCGTTCGACACAAAAAGCCCGTTCGTCACCTCCGGCGTTCGTATTGGTACGCCCGGAGTGACCTCGCGCGGCATGAAGGTTGACGAGATGCGCACCATTGCCGGCTGGATTACCGACGTGCTCAAGCATGTTGACGACGAGGCCTTGATCCAGCGTGTACGCGGCGAGGTCGCCGACCTCTGCGTCCAGTTCCCGCCGATGTGAGCGTCGGACCAGCCTGCTTCTGTTCAGTATACGGTGTCGTGCGAACCCACGTTGACCGGTACGATTGTGGGGTCCGATATCAGGAACTCAAGAGTAATCGCCATTCCCCGTGATGCAGAGAGCATGGAACGGCTTACACGGAGGTCGCCAGCTTGGCGGCGAGGCCGGTGTAGGTCTGGGGGGTCAGCTCCAGCAGGCGGGCCTTGTCCGCCGGGTCGATCGCCAGGCCGTTGATGAACGTTTCCAGCGTCTCGTGCGTGACCGCCTGGCCGCGGGTCAATTCCTTGAGCTGTTCGTAGGGGTTATCGATCCCGTTTTTGCGCATGATGGTCTGGATGGGTTCGGCCATCACCTCCCAGGCGTGGTCGAGATCTTCCGCTAGGCGGGTGGTGTTGAGCGTCAGTTTTCCGAGCCCCTTGAGGGTGGAGAGGCAGGCGATCAGCGTGTAGCCGAAGGCCCCGCCCATGTTGCGCAGCGCGGTCGAGTCGGTCAGGTCGCGCTGCAGGCGCGAGATCGGCAGTTTCTCGGCCAGGTGGCTGAAGAGGGCATTGGCGATGCCGAGGTTGCCCTCGCTGTTCTCGAAATCGATCGGGTTGACCTTGTGCGGCATGGTCGATGACCCGACTTCGCCCTTGACGGTCTTCTGGCCGAAATACCCCATGGAGATGTAGCTCCAGATGTCGCGGTTGAGGCTGATCAGGATCGTGTTCCAGCGCACTAGGGCGTGGAAAAGCTCGGCAACCGTGTCATGCGGTTCAATCTGTGTGGTGTAGTGATTCTGCTGCAAACCAAAGCGATTTTCCAGGATGCCGGCGGCAAGCGCTTCCCAGTCGACGTCGGGGTAAGCGGCCAGGTGCGCGTTGAAATTACCGACCGCCCCATTGAGCTTGGCCGTCAGTTTGATTGCCGCAATCTGCCGGTATTGACGCTCCAGGCGATTCGCAAAGACCGCCAGTTCCTTGCCGACGGTTGTAGGCGAGGCGGTTTGTCCGTGGGTGTGGGCCAGCATGGGGACCTCGGCGAATTCTGTCGCCATGGCCTTGAGGGTCTGGATAATCCGCTGCTGCTCGGCACCGATCACGGTCATTCCGTCGCGCAGTTGCAGGGCGTGGGCAACATTGTTGATGTCTTCCGAGGTGCAGGCGAAATGGATGAATTCCAGCGCGTTCTTTGTTTCGTCGTTGTCGGCCAGTTTCTCGCGCAGCCAGTATTCGATCGCCTTCACATCGTGGTTGGTGCGCCGCTCGATGGCCTTGATCTGTTCTGCATCCGCCTCGCTGAAGGCTGCGGCGAGCTGGTCCAGCCAGGCGATGGTGGCCACCGAGAACGGCGGCAGTTCGGCGATGCCGGGTTCCGCGCTCAAGGCTTTCAACCATTCAATCTCGATCAGCAAGCGATAGCGGATCAGCCCGTATTCGCTGAAATGCGCGCGCAGGGCCTCGACTTTGCCGTGGTAGCGTCCGTCGAGCGGGGAAAGGGCGGTGAGGGCGGAAAGCGTCATGATCGTATCCTGAAGTGCGGAAAGTTGTAGGTCGGATTTCAGCCCGGCATCGTTTCCAAGTTGTGCCGGCGAAAATCAGCGCGGATTTTACGCGATTCGGCAAGTCATTGTTTGATGATATCCTGCGCCCATTGCGGGGAAATGCCATGGGGTTGGGGAATGCGCCGGGGCCGGTTGAATGTCGCCATTGTCGCCCCGCACGCGCCAGTTTATTCTCGCCCGCAAATCGCAGACTACTCCGGTGTGCATTTCACGACTGCAGGAAGAATTGCAAAAGACTTTCGCCTGATGTTGCCTCAATCAAAAAATACGTCGCCTCCGTTGCGGCAATGGCGTTTGCCCGCCCTGGCCCTCATGGCTCTTGCGGCGACGTTGCATAGCCCCGCCGTTTTGCCGGCGCCTTCTTCTTCTGCTGATGAACTCCTGCGTCAGCAGGAACGCGAGCGCAGCTTGCGCGAGCAGCACGAACCCGCCCCCGATGTGCGCCTGCCTGCCCCCGTTGTCCCCCAGGGTTTTGAACGCCTGCCCGCAGAAAAGGCTTCATGCATCACCATCAAAACAATTCGCCTGAACGGAGACGCGGCGGATCGATTCCATTGGGCCATTGCCGCCGCACACCGGACTGTGGACGGCGCGGAAGATCAAGCGACAGGCCGTTGCCTTGGCACGCGCGGGATCAACCTGGTAATGCGGCGCATTCAAAACGCCATCATCGCGCGCGGGTTTGTCGCCGCCCGCGTGCTGGCAAAACCGCAGCAAAATCTGGCGAAAGGAACGCTTGAACTCACCCTGTTCCCGGGGCGCATTCGCCAAATCCGGTTTGCGCCGGACACGGATAGGCGCGCCACAAAATGGAACGCTGTCCCGGTCAAGTCCGGCGACCTGCTCAACCTGCGCGACATCGAACAAGCCCTGGAGAATTTCAAACGTGTGCCGACGGCGGAGGCCGATATACAAATTGCCCCGGCCGAAGGGCCCGATGCGGAACCGGGCCAGAGCGACCTCATCATCCGCTGGAAACAGGATTTTCCTTTCCGCGCCAGCTTTTCCGCCGATGATTCCGGCACCAAGGCTACCGGCAAATATCAGGGCACTGCCACCCTTTCCAACGATCATTGGTGGACGCTCAATGACCTGTTCTATATCAGCCTCAATCACGACCTGGGCGGGGGCGATCCCGGTGCGCGGGGCACGCACGGCTACACCGTCCATTATTCGTTGCCCCTGGGTTACTGGCTGCTGGGCCTGACCACCAGCAGCAACTGGTATCACCAGTCTGTGCCGGGTGCCGGTCAGACCTTCATTTTCAGCGGGGAAAGCCAAAACAGCGAAATCAAACTCTCGCGCCTGGTTTACCGCGACGCGGTGCGCAAAACCACGCTTTCCCTGCGCGGCTGGACCCGCACCTCGCAAAACTTCATCGACGACACCGAGGTCGAGGTGCAACGGCGCCGCATGGCGGGGCTGGATTTCGGCTTCTCGCACCGCGAGTTCATCCGCGCCGCCGCGCTCGATTTGAGTCTCAACTATCGGCGCGGTACGGGGGCTTTGAATTCGCTGCCCGCCCCGGAAGAAGCCTTTGGCGAAGGCACGGCGCGCCCCGGAATCATCACCGCCGACGTCCGCCTGGATGCCCCCTTTGGTTTGGGCGGACAACCTTTGCGCTACACTGGCGCGTGGCGCGCGCAATGGAACGAAACCCCGCTGGTGCCGCAAGACCGTTTTGTCATTGGAGGCCGTTATACCGTGCGTGGCTTTGACGGGGAAAACCAGTTACTGGCTGAACGCGGCTGGCTCGCGCGCAACGATCTGGGGCTTGCGCTGGGACAAACGGGTCAGGTATTTTATGCCGGGTTTGATTATGGCCGGGTGGGCGGCCGCAGCAGTGCCACCCTGATTGGCAAACACTTGAGCGGTGCGGTTATCGGGCTGCGCGGCGCCGCAAAAGGTTTTTCCTACGACGTATTTGCGGGCTGGCCAGTATCCAAACCGGAAGGCTTCACAACCCCCGGCAGTGTGGCCGGGTTCAGCCTCAACTGGTCAATTTAAGGGGTGGACATGAACAAGAACTGCTATCGCATCATTTTCAACCAGGCGCGCGGCCTGCTGATGGCGGTGGCTGAGACGGCAACAAGTCAGGGCAAGGCAAGCGGCGAAACATCTGCCACATCAGGCAGTCGCCGGTCTCCCTTAAGCGCGGCGGTCAAACCGCTGACCTTCCTGATGTGGGGCCTGCTTGGCCTGGTGATGGCCACCGCAGCCTATGCCCAAATCGTTGCCGACCAAACAGCGCCGGGCAAGCAACGACCGACCGTCCTGGCGGCGCCCAACAGCGTGCCGCTGGTCAACATTCAAACGCCGAGCGCGGCGGGGGTGTCCAGAAACACCTACCGCCAATTCGACGTGCAGCAACAGGGTGCCATCCTCAACAACAGCCGCGCCAGCGTGCAAACCCAGTTGGGCGGCTGGGTGCAAGGCAACCCGTGGCTGGCCACCGGCAGCGCGCGCGTGATTCTGAACGAAGTCAATTCCGCCAACCCGAGCCTGCTGCACGGTTATGTGGAAGTTGCGGGACAACGCGCGCAAGTCGTGATTGCCAATCCGGCGGGAGTGAGCTGCGACGGCTGCGGCTTCATCAACGCGAACCGCGCCACGATAACGACCGGCACGCCGATCTTCAATGGCGGCAACCTGGAAGGCTATCGCGTGCAAGGCGGCACCGTCACCATCACCGGCAACGGCATGGACGCGCGCGCCGCCGATTACACCGACTTGATTGCGCGCGCGGTGCAAATCAATGCGGACATTTTTGCCAACCGGCTCAATGTGGTGGCCGGTGCCAATCAGGTGGGCGTCGATCAGGCAAGCGGTGATCCCGGTGTGACCGGCCAGCTTGCAGGCGCCGGCGCCGTGCCCGTGTTTGCCATTGACAGCGCGCAGTTGGGCGGCATGTATGCGGGCAAAATCACCCTGCTGGCCACCGAAGCTGGCGTCGGTGTGCGCCATGCCGGCACGCTGTACGCGGGCGTGGGCGACGTGGTCATCACCGCCCATGGCCAGCTGCACAACGCCGGGCAAATCACCAGCGACGGCCATGCCCGGATCGACACCCAAAACGGTATCCTGAATACCGGCACCGTGTATGCCCAAGGCGACACCACTGTTGCCACCCGTGGCAATATCGACAACAGCGGCGTGATTGCGGCGCGAAGCGACACCACGCTGGATGCGACCGGCGCCAACAGCCAAATCACCGGCAGCAGCGGATCCGTGCTGGGGGCCGGGGTGCAAACCGATGGCAGCCTGGGCGCCTCCGGCACGCTCACCGCCCGTGCCACCCAAACCATCGCGGCCCGCGGACAAAACTTCAGCGGCGGCGACCAAAACTTCAGCGCGCAAGCGATCGACCTCGCCGCCAGCCAAACCGTCGCGCGCCAGTTCTCCGCGACGGCGGGCAATGGCGACATCAACCTTGCCCATGCAAACATCGCCATCGATCAAATCTTCGGCACGGACGCGGGCCAAACCCTGCGCACCGATGACGCCAATATTGCAGCCGGCCAAATCCGCATCCGCGCGCGCGATTTATCCAACGTGCAGGGTGAAATCGCGCAAACCGGCGACGGCGATCTCACGCTCAATCT
>CAYTZF010000253.1:0-2672 GCA_964442265.1 uncultured Sideroxydans sp. | reverse complement strand
CACCGCCTCCGCCTGCAACGATGCCTCGCCGGGCAGGAACAGCATGCTGGCGTTGATGTCCAGCGTCACCCCGCGCGCGTTCTGGCTGATGCTCATCGCGCCCTTGTTGACGAATCCGGCCAGCTTGTCGTTCAGGCGCTCGCCCAGGCGTTGCAGACTTTCGTTCTGCTTGCGCTGCTTTTCCGCCAGGCGCGCATTGCGTGTATCCACCAGCGCCTTGAAACGCAATTCCTCCTCGCCCAGCCGGATCACACCGCCATCCGCGGCGGTGCCGTTCTGGCCGAAGATTTGCCCCATCGACACACTGAAGTCCTTGTACTTGCCTTCGTTCACCGAGGAGATGCCGTACATCACCACGAAGAAGGCGAACAGCAAAGTGATGAAATCGGCATAGGAGACCATCCAGCGCTCGTGGTTGTCCGGCCCCTGTCTTTTCGCCCGCCGCGCCATGTCAGGAAATGTAGCCCTTGAGTTTGTTTTCGATGAAGTGCGGGTTTTCCGCGTTGGCGATCATGCACAGGCCGTCGATCACCATCTCGCGCAGCGACACTTCTTTGGCAATGAGGATCTTCAACTTGCCGGCGATCGGCAGGAAAACCAGATTGGCGAAGCCCACACCATAGATCGTGGCGATGAACGCGACCGCGATGCCCGCGCCCAGTTTGGCCGGCTCGCCCAGACTCTGCATCACATGCACCAGCCCCAGCACCGCGCCGAGGATGCCGATGGTCGGCGCATAGCCGGCGGCAGCTTCCCACACCCGCGCCGACTGCCAGCGCAGGGTCTCGTAAGTATTCAGATCGATGTCGAGCACGGCACGGATCTTTTCCGCGCTGTTGCCGTCCACCAGCAGTTGCAGACCCTTTTGCAGGAAGGGATCGCCCGCCGTCCTGATCTGTCCTTCCAGCGCCAGGATGCCATCCTTGCGCGCGGCATTGCCCCAGGCGGTCATGCGATACACCAGTTGCTGCTTGTCGATCTTCGGCGTCACGAACACCCAGCGCGCCATCTTGATCCCGGTCACAAATATTTTGATCGGATGCTGCACCATCACCGCGCCGAGCGTGCCGCCCAGCACGATCAGGAATGCCGCCAACTGCAGCAGCACATTGATCGAACCGCCTTCCAGGAATTGGCCGCCGAGGATGCCGCCGAGTGCGACCACCAGACCGAGCATGCTAAGGATATCCATCAGAATCCCCGCAGCGAAGTGCGCAAACGCGCCACCGCCTGCGTGTGCAACTGGCACACGCGCGACTCCGACACGCCCATCACTTCGCCGATCTCGCGCAGGTTCATATCCTGCTCGTAATGCATGCCCATCAACTGCCGCTCGCGCTCCGGCAAGCGCCCGATGGCCAGCACCAAGGCCGCACGGAAGCGTTCGTCCTGCAACAACTCCAGCGGATTCGCTTCGGTGCTGAAATCATGCCGGTCGAAGAAGTTCTCCTGATCCTCGTTGTGGAAATCCTCGTAATACATCAACTGCGAACCGCGCGCTTCCTGCAACAACTGCTGATAGTCCGGCAGGCCGATGCCCATCTCTTTGGCGATCTCGGATTCGCTCGGCGCGCGTCCCAGGCGCTGCTGCAAACGGCTGACCGCGTTCTCGATGCGGCGCGAATCGCGGCGCAAACTGCGTGGCAACCAGTCCGCCCCGCGCAACTCATCCAGCATCGCGCCCCGGATGCGCTGCGCGGCATAGGTCTCGAACTGCGCCCCGCGCAGCTCGTCATAACGGCTGGCCGCGTCGAGCAGGCCGATCATGCCGGCCTGGATCAGGTCGTCCACCTCCACGCTGTTCGGCAGCTTGAGCATCATGTGATGTGCAATGCGCTTCACCAGCACCGCATGTTCCTGCAGGCACTGGTTCTTGTCGTTCAATCCGTTGGCGGTGTACATGCTTGTCTTTTTCCCATTCCTGCCCGCTGGCGGGCGCACCTCCGACACGTTACCTGTAGGTCGGGCTTCAGCCCGACTGGGTGCTGTCGGGTTAAAACCCGACCTACCCCCACCAGAGGGCTCCGCCCCACCGTGTCGCGGGCGCACCTCCGACACGTTACCTGTAGGTCGGGCTTCAGCCCGACTGGGCGTTGTCGGGTTAAAACCCGACCCACCCCCACCAGAGGGCTCCGCCCCATCGTGTCGCGGGCGCACCTCGTTGCGCACAGCGACGGCGACACTCATGTCAGGGCGACCGTCTGCGCCAATGTGTTGATGGTGCATCGTCCCACCAGCCGCCGCAGCACATTGTCCAGCCCGTCCTGCCCGCGTGTGTCGGGTGCGTGCAGCACACCCTGCGCCACCTCGCGCAGCGCCATCGAGGCGGCCGCGGCAGGGAAAGCCTCCACCACCGGGCGGTGCAATTGTGTCGCACGTTTCAGCTTTTCATCAACCGGAATATAGCCCAGATAGTCGAGACGCACCTGCAAATGACGGCGCGCGACCTGTGCCATATTGTCAAACACGGTCAGCGCCTCGCGCTCGCTGCCGACCCGGTTCACCACGATGGCAAATCCCTGACGGCCATTGTCCAGCGCCATCTGTTTCAACAGCGCATAGCTTTCGGTGATGCCGCTGGCGCTCGGATTCAGCACCAGCATCAGCGGCTCCTCGCCGGACAGGCTGGCGCACAGCGAAGTGCCGCCTCGGGCCGCATCGACCAGCACCAC
>CAYTZF010000252.1:0-5095 GCA_964442265.1 uncultured Sideroxydans sp. | reverse complement strand
TGAAGGCGGCGCGCAACCTCCGCGCGGCACCGGAACGGAGCGCGCGATGAAGTTCCTCATCTGGTTGCTGTTGCTGTTCGCGGCAGCCGTTGCACTGGCGATTGCTGCCGGCCATCCCGGCCATGTCTTGCTGGTTTATCCACCCTGGCGCATCGAAATATCGTTCACGCTGTTTGCGCTGGCGGCACTGGCCGCATTCGTCCTCGGTCATCTGCTGCTGCGCGGTCTCACTCATGCGCTGCGTTTGCCCGCCTACGTGCGCCGCTTTCGCGCCGAGCGGGCGCAGAGACAAGGACATGCCGCCATGCTGGAAGCCTTGACCGCCTATTTCGAGGGACGCTACGCGGCAGCCGAACAGGCGGCCCAGCGCGCCATCACGCTGGGGGAACAGCCTGCGCTCAACGCAGTGCTGGCCGCGCGCGCGGCCCATGCGCTGCGAGAATTCGGGCAGCGCGATGCCTACCTCGCCAAGTCCACTGGCAGCGCGCCGGGCGAGGACACCATGCGTCTGCTGGCGCAGGCGGAATTCGAACTCGAACGGCATCAGCCGCAATCCGCGCTGGCCGCGCTGCAAGCGCTGAAAGAGAGCGGGGTGCGCAAACATCTGGGCGCGATGACGCTGGAGTTGAAGGCGCAGCAACAGGCGCACAACTGGGACGCGGTGCTGGAGCTGGCAAGCCAGCTGGAGCAGCGCGACGCCATCCATCGCACCATGGCGCAGCAGATGCGCCAGCATGCATGGCTGGAAAAATTGCGCGCAAGCGCCGGGAACGCACAGGCATTGCGCGGAGTGTGGAAAAAGATGCCGGCCGAGGTGCGGCGCACGGCGGCAATCGCCGCCGTGGCGGCGCGCGTGTTCATGCAGGCGGGAGAATGTGCGCTGGCGCGCCAGGTGCTGACGGAGAGCCTGAACAGCGAGTGGGATAGCGATCTGGTCGCGCTCTTCGGCGACTGCCGCGAAGGCAGTGTGGTGGCACAGATCGAGCAGGCCGAAGCGTGGCTGGCCGCGCATCACGACGATGCCGGGTTGCTGCTGGCGCTGGGCAAACTGTGCCTGCATCAGGAATTGTGGGGCAAGGCGCAGAGCTATCTGGATGCCGGCCTCAGCCTGCAACCGAGCCGCGCCCTCTATACCGCGCTGGCGCAACTGGCGGAAAAACAGCACAAGCCGGATGAGGCATTCAAGTATTACCGGCTGGCGGAGTCGGGCTCTTCGGCGCAAAAGTGAACGCGTCGGAGAAGAAGGCGTCCTGCGGCAGTCCGCGTTGCACGGTGAAATCGCGGTGGGCTGCCTCCACCACCACCGGCGCACCGCAGGCATACACCGCGTAGCCGGAAAGATCGCTGTAATCCTGCAATACCGCTTCGTGCACGAAGCCGGTGCGACCATCCCAGGTTTCATCCGACACCACCGGCGTGAATTTTATGCCTGCGGCTTCCCATTCCCCGATCTTGTCCAGCATGTACAAGTCGGATACTTTGCGCACGCCCCAGTAGAAATGCATCCCGGGTTTGAAGCCGATCTTCAGCGCGTGCTCGATGATCGCCTTGACCGGCGCGAAGCCGGTGCCGCTGGCGACGAAGATCACCGGCTTTGCCGAGTCCTCGCGCAGGAAGAAGGTGCCGAGCGGTCCCTTGATGCGCAGGATGTCGCGCTCCTTCATGCGGTTGAACACGTGCTCGGTAAAAGTGCCGCCCGCGATGTTGCGCACATGCAGTTCGAGGAAGGCGTCGTCGTGCGGCGCATTGGCCAGCGAAAAGCTGCGAGGCTTGTCGTCTTTTTGCAGGATGTCGATATATTGTCCGGCAAGAAATTGCAGGCGCTCGTTGGCGGGCAGCTTGAGCGACAGCACCATCACATCGTCCGCCACTTTCCGCATCTTCTCCACGCGGCAGGGCAACATTTTTACCGGAATCTCCTGCGCGCGGGTCACTTCGTGGCTTTCGATCACCAGATCCGACAACGGCCTGGCGCAACAGAACAGCGCCATGCCGGCCGCTTTCTCCGCGTCGGTCAGGGTCGTGTCCTGGTGTTCGCCGTAATCGACTTCGCCCGTCACGACCTTGCTCTTGCACACGCCGCAGGCGCCGTTGCGGCAACTGTAAGGCAGCAGCAGACCGTGCGCCAGCGCCGCTTCCAGAATGCTTTCGTCCGCCGCTGCCGGGAATTCGTGCCCGCTCGGCTGTATCTTGATGTTGAAGCTCATGGGGATGCCCGCTTGAAATGAGGGCGCGATTTTACAAGGTGTTGCGCCATGATGCGAGCAAGGCCGTGTGCAAATGAAGGATAATTGCCGCATGCAAAATTTGCTCATCATCGGCTGCGGCGACATCGCGCGGCGCGCCATCCCCCTGTTGTCCGGCCACTTCAAGCTTTATGCGCTGGTGCGCGACCCGGCGCGCGCGGCGGCGCTGCGCAGCGTGGGGGTCACACCCATCGTTGGTGATCTGGACCAGCGGCGCAGCCTGCACCGTCTTGCGGGACTGGCGCAGGTTGTGTTGCATCTGGCACCGCCGGGCGCTCGCGGCGAACAGGATGGGCGCACGCGCAACCTGCTGGCGACGCTGGCGCAGGGTACGCTGCCGACCCGCCTGGTCTATATCAGCACCAGCGGCGTGTATGGCGATTGCGGTGGCGCGTGGGTGAGCGAGACGCGGTCGTTGCGGGCGCAGACCGCGCGCGCGCGGCTGCGCGTGAGCGCCGAGTGCCAGATCCGCACCTGGGCGGCACGCAACCGGGTACGGGCCGCCATCCTGCGCGTGCCCGGCATCTACGCGGCCGAACGCCTGCCGCTGGAACGACTGCGCGCCGGCTTGCCTGCCATCCTTGCCGCCGAAGACGGCTACAGCAACCACATCCATGCCGACGATCTGGCGCGCATCCTCGTCGCGGCGCTGCGCCATGCCCGCCCGAACCGCGCCTATCACGCGGTGGACGACGACGAGATGAAGATGGGGGATTACTTTGATGCCGTCGCCGATGCGCACGGTCTGCCGCGCCCGCCGCGCTTGCCGCGTGCCGGGGTGCGGCAACAGGTATCGCCAATGATGTGGTCGTTCATGAATGAATCGCGGCGGTTACGCAATGATCGGATGAAACGCGAATTGAAAGTGCAACTGCGCTATCCGGCACTGCACCTCGATTGAACCACCGCCTCTACCCCTTGCTGAACAAGACCTGCAACCGCAGCCAGAGTTGCGGCGTAAAGTGAAATTGCTGTTCGTGCGGGAAATGCAACTGCGGATTCAGCTCGAAGAATAGCCACTTGCGGTGCAATTGGCGGCGGTACAGCACCGATACGATGCAGTCCTCGACGCGCGTGGCAGGTTGCGTGGTGCCGATCACGCCGGCCTGGTATTGCAGGGCGCTACGCTCATCCAGAGTGTGAAACAGGATGAAGTCCTGGCGCAGGTCGAGGCGTTGCGGCCGGTCGAACCAGGTAGCGTTGCTGCTGGCGCGAAACAGCAGTTGGGCGGCGAGCGGCCGGTCAAAATCGAGCAGCGCGCCGGCTCCCGGCCCGATCCCGTTGAACCAGAACAGTGATTCGGTGGTGTTCATCTGCCAGTTTTCAAACGGCAGGACAAAGCTGGCGCGGCTGCGCACAAAGGGCCGCAGCGGGGAGCGCACCTGGAACCCGACATCGGAATAGAGGCGCCAGCCCGTCGTTTCCTGTTGCGCGCGCCGGTGCTGAAAGCGCAAAGCCACACCCTGTTTTTCAGTGCCGCGCGACTGGCCGATCGCACGCGGCTGGTCGGTTGGGGCGGTGTTGCTGCCGGGCGTGGCGGTGCTCTGCACCGGGTCGCTCTCCAGCACGAGCTGGATACGTTGCGAGATTGCGGGCAGATGCAGTTTGGCCCGCCCGGACAAGCGCCCCCGGCGCTCGCCGCCGGGTTCCAGCAATTCATTCCAGCCCAGTTGCAACACGCTTTCGTTGCTTTCCTGAAAATTGCGCTCGTCGCCAAAAAAACGGTCGACCCCGCGGATCATCGCCACGAAACGTTCGGAGACAAATTCGCGCGTTCTGTCGCCCGCCTCAATCCCGGATTCGAGCAGGCTGGGCGGCATTGCGGTTTCGGCGGCGCGCGCACTGACCGGGGTGGCGCAGAGGCAGGCGGCGATGAATGCCGGAAAAAATCCGGTGCGATTGAATGGCATAGAACACTACATCAGGATGACGTCGTACTGTTCCTGGCTGTACAGCGTCTCGACCTGCAACGAGACCGGCTTGGCGATGAAGTCGGAAAGTTGGGCGAGGCTCTGCGATTCCTCGTCGAGGAACAGGTCGATCACCTGTTGCGAGGCAAGGATGCGGTATTCGCGCGCGTTGAACTGGCGCGCCTCGCGCACGATTTCGCGCAGGATCTGGTAACACACGGTCTGCGCCGTCTTCAACTGGCCGCGCCCCTGGCATACCGGGCAGGGTTCGCACAGCACGTGCGCCAGACTCTCGCGCGTGCGTTTGCGCGTCATTTCGATCAGTCCCAGCGACGAGAAGCCGTTGACGTTGACCCGGGTGCGGTCGAAAGCCAGCATCTTTTTGAATTCATCCAGCACGCCGTCGCGATGTTCCTGCGAGTCCATGTCGATAAAGTCGCAGATGATGATGCCGCCCAGGTTGCGCAGGCGCAGTTGGCGCGCGATGACCTGCGCCGCCTCCAGATTGGTCTTGAAGATGGTGTCATCCAGATTGCGCCCGCCGACGAAACTTCCAGTGTTGACATCGATGGTGGTCATCGCTTCGGTCTGGTCGATGATAAGGTAGCCGCCGGATTTCAGCTCGACGCGCTTGGACAGAGCGTGTTCGATCTCCTCCTCTACACCGTACAGGTCGAACAGCGGGCGGGCGCCGATGTAGTGATTCAATTTGACCAGCGCGCCCGCATTGTAGTCGCCGGCGAATTCCTGCATGCGCAGGTGGGTGTCGCGCGAATCGACCAGGATGCGCGCGACCTTGTCGTTGGCAAAATCGCGCAACACGCGCAGGCTGATGTCGAGTTCCTTGTACAGCAGGGCGGGCGCGCCGAGGCGCTGCGATTGCTGTTGCAGGTTGTGCCACAGCTTGTCGAGGTAGCCGATGTCGGTGCGCAATTCTTC
>CAYTZF010000251.1:0-4451 GCA_964442265.1 uncultured Sideroxydans sp. | reverse complement strand
GTCGGGGATGCCATAGCGCATCAAGCCGCCGATGCGGCTGTTCTTCTCGAACACCGTCACCGCATGACCGGCGCGCGCCAGCTGCTGCGCGGCCGCCAGACCGGCGGGGCCGGAACCGACCACGGCGACTTTCTTGCCCGTTTTCTTCTGCGCGGGTTGCGGCAACACCCAGCCGTTCTCGCCGCCCTTGTCGATGATCGCGTGCTCGATCGACTTGATGCCGACCGCGTCGTTGTTGATGTTCAGCGTGCAGGCCGCCTCGCACGGCGCGGGGCAGATGCGGCCGGTGACTTCGGGAAAGTTGTTGGTGGAGTGCAGCACTGCCAGCGCCTGCTGCCAGTTGCCGCGATACACCAGATCGTTCCAGTCGGGGATGATGTTGTTGACCGGGCAACCGTTGTTGCAGAACGGGATGCCGCAGTCCATGCAGCGCGCGCCCTGTTGCCGCGCTTCGGCATCGGTCAGATGCGCGACAAATTCGCGGTAATTGCCTTTGCGCTGTTCAACCGGCGCATAACTTTCGTTGAGGCGTTTGAATTCCATGAATCCGGTTGGCTTGCCCATTATGCGGCCTCCTTCTGTTGCGCCGCGATTTCCAGCAGCGCGCGCCGATATTCGGTCGGCATCACCTTGACGAATTTGGGCAGGTAAGCTGACCAGCTGTCGAGAATCTGTCTGGCGCGCGCACTGCCGGTATAGCGCAGATGTTCTTCGATCTTGCCGTGCAACAACAGTTCGTCGGCCTTGTTCAGATGGTTGAAGTGGACACGGCCATGCGCTTCCACTTCGCCGGTCTCGCTGGCTGCCGCTTCTTCCGGGACGGCTTCCAGTTGCACCATCGCCATGTTGCAGCGTTGCGGGAAGGTGCCCTCTTCATCCAGCACATAAGCCACACCCCCGGACATACCGGCCGCGAAGTTGCGCCCGGTCTGCCCCAGCACCACCACCAGTCCGCCGGTCATGTATTCGCAGCCGTGGTCGCCCACGCCCTCAACCACCGCGCTTGCGCCGGAATTGCGCACCGCGAAACGCTCGCCGGCCACACCGCGGAAATACACCTCGCCCGCGGTCGCGCCGTACAGCACGGTGTTGCCGACGATGATGTTGTCTTCCGCCACCAGTTTGCTGTCGTCAGCCGGCTTGACGATGATGCGCCCGCCGCACAGGCCCTTGCCCACGTAGTCGTTGCCTTCGCCTTCGAGCTGCAGGGTGATGCCGTGCGCAAGGAAGGCGCCGAAACTCTGTCCGGCGGTACCGCGCAGGCGGATGCGGATGGTGTCCTCCGGCAGACCGGCGTTGCCGTAGCGCTTGGCCACTTCATGCGACAGCATGGTGCCGACCGTGCGGTTAACGTTGCGAATCGGCGTGTCGATGGTGACTACCCGCTGCGCGTCGAGCGCTTCTTTCGAGCAGGCAATCAGTTCGTTATCAAGCGCGTGCCCGAGCCCGTGGTCCTGTTCTTCCGCCTGGCGGCGCGCCACATTGGCGGGCACCTGCGGCTGATGGAACACCTTGCTGAAATTCAGGCCTTTGGCTTTCCAGTGCTCGATGCCGGCGCGCATGTCGAGCAGATCGCTGCGGCCGATCAGGTCTTCGAACTTGCGCATGCCCATCTGCGCCATCAGCTCGCGCACCTCTTCGGCGACGAAGAAGAAATAGTTCACCACGTGCTCCGGCTGGCCGGTGAATTTTTTGCGCAGGGCCGGGTCCTGGGTGGCAACCCCAACCGGGCAGGTATTAAGGTGGCATTTGCGCATCATGATGCAACCTTCCACCACCAGCGGCGCGGTGGCGAAGCCGAATTCGTCCGCGCCGAGCAGCGCGCCGATCAACACATCGCGCCCCGTCTTCAACTGGCCGTCCACCTGCAAACCGATGCGCCCGCGCAATTTGTTCAGCACCAGTGTCTGCTGCGCTTCCGACAATCCCAGCTCCCAAGGCGTGCCGGCATGTCTGATCGACGACAGCGGCGAAGCGCCGGTGCCGCCGTCGAAGCCGGAGATGACGATGTGGTCGGCCTTGGCTTTGGACACACCCGCGGCCACCGTGCCGACGCCGACTTCCGACACCAGCTTGACCGAAATGGAGGCCGACGGATTGGCGTTCTTCAGGTCATGGATAAGCTGCGCCAGGTCTTCGATGGAGTAGATGTCGTGGTGCGGCGGCGGCGAAATCAGGCCGACGCCGGGCACCGAGTGGCGCAATTGGCCGATGTATTCCGACACTTTGCCGCCGGGTAGTTGGCCGCCCTCGCCGGGCTTGGCGCCCTGTGCCATTTTGATCTGGATCTGGTCGGCGCTGGCCAGATATTCCGCCGTTACCCCGAAGCGGCCGGAAGCGACCTGCTTGATGCGCGATCGCATGGAATCGCCGGGCAGCATGGTCTTGTCGGCTTCGATGCGGTTTTTGCCGATGATCTCGGACAATTTTTCACCGCCGTGCAACACCTTGAAACGGTTGGGATCTTCGCCGCCTTCACCGGTATTGGACTTGCCGCCAAGGCGGTTCATCGCGATGGCCAGCGTGGTGTGCGCCTCGGTCGAGATCGAGCCGAGCGACATCGCGCCGGTAACAAAACGTTTGACGATCTCTTTCGCCGGTTCAACCTGGTCCAGCGGCACCGGCGACGCGACCGGCTTGATCTCGAACAGGCCGCGCAGGGTCATCTGGCGCCGGGTCTGGTCGTTGATCAGCTTGGCGTATTCCTTGTAGGTGCTGAAGTTGTTGGCGCGCGTGGCGTGCTGCAGCTTGGCAATGGAATCCGGCGTCCAGGTGTGTTCCTCGCCGCGTGTGCGCCAGGCGTATTCGCCGCCCGCATCCAGCATGCCGGCCAGCAGCGGATCGTTGCCGAACGCGGCATGGTGCAGGCGCACCGCTTCTTCCGCCACTTCCTGCAGGCCGATGCCCTGAATCTGGGTGGCGGTGCCGGGGAAGTACTGCGTGATAAATTCGCTGTTGAGTCCGACCGCCTCGAAGATTTGCGAGCCGCAGTAGGATTGGTAAGTGGAGATGCCCATCTTGGACATCACCTTGAGCAGGCCCTTGTTGATCGCCTTGATGAAACGCTTGTGCGCGTCTTTGGCCGCCAGGCCGGCGGGCAATTCGAGCCCGGACAGCGTATCGAACACCAGCCACGGATAAACCGCCTCCGCGCCATAACCGGCGAGCAGGGCAAAGTGATGCACTTCGCGCGCCGAGCCGGTTTCCACCACCAGCCCGGTGCGGGTGCGAGAGCCGGCCTTGACCAGATGATGGTGCACCGCTGACGTCGCCAGCAGGGCCGGAATCGCCAACCGCTTGGCGGATATTGCGCGGTCCGACAGGATCAACACGTTGTAACCGGCAGCCACCGCCTTGTCAGCGGCTTTTTTCATGGCGGTGATTGCGCTTTCGCAACCGGCGGCTCCGTTCTTCACCGGATAGGTGATGTCCAGCACTTGCGATTTGTATTGGCCTTTGGTGAGGGTGTCGATAGCGTGCAGCTTGGCCGCATCCTCGTGCGACAGCACCGGCTGGTGCGCTTCCAGGCGTGGCATCGGTTCGGTTTCATCCACGCCGAGCAGGTTGGGTTTGGAACCGATAAAGGAAGTCAGCGACATCACGATTTCTTCGCGGATCGGGTCGATCGGCGGATTGGTCACTTGCGCGAACAGTTGCTTGAAGTAGTTGTACAGCACTTTGTTGCGGCTGGACAGCACCGGCAACGCGGCATCCGCCCCCATTGATCCGGTCGCTTCCTCGCCCGCACTGGCCATCGGCAGCAGGATGAACTTGAGATCTTCCTGGGTATAGCCAAACGCCTGTTGCGCGTCCAACAAGGGCGCCGGCGCCTTGACTTTGGCGGCCACGGCGGGCAGATCGTCGATGAAGTAGCGCGATTGCTCGATCCACTCGCGGTAAGGCTTGGCGGTGGCGAGCTGTTGCTTCAGCTCGGCATCGTCCACGATGCGCCCGGCCTGCATGTCGATGAGGAACATCTTGCCCGGTTGCAGGCGCCATTTCATGACGATCTTGTTTTCCGCGATCGGCAGCACGCCCATTTCCGACGCCATCATCACCACGTCGTCGTCGGTGATGAGATAGCGCGCCGGGCGCAGGCCGTTGCGATCCAGGGTCGCGCCGATCATGCGCCCGTCGGTGAACGCCACTGCGGCGGGGCCGTCCCACGGCTCCATCAGCGCGGCGTGATATTCGTAGAACGCGCGGCGCTCTTCGTCCATCAGCGGATTGCCGGCCCAGGCTTCCGGGATCAGCAGCATCATCGCTTGCGGCAGCGAATAGCCGCCCGCCACCAGCAACTCCAGCGCGTTGTCGAAACAGGCTGAATCGGACTGGCCTTCGGCGATCAGTGGCCACAATTTTTCCAGATCGGCACCGAGAATTTTGGACGACATCGCGGCGTGGCGCGCCGCCATCCAGTTCACATTGCCGCGCAGCGTGTTGATCTCGCC
>CAYTZF010000250.1:0-1693 GCA_964442265.1 uncultured Sideroxydans sp. | reverse complement strand
GCGCGCCGCCCACAGCCATTTGTCGATGCGCAGTTTGTCAGCGGGTTCGCTCATGTTTCATCCGGGAGAATTTTTGGTTGTGCGGCCGACCGGAACCTTCCGCCGGTTCGCGCATCCGATGAGGCGGATTGTGTGGCAGTCTGGCGGGGGCGTCAAACCGCCGCCCCACCATTCTGGCATACCCGATAGAATCCGTTCCGTTCCCTGCGAAAGCCCCGACCATGAATGACGACACCTCCCCGCGACCATCATCCACGTCGAACCAAGCCATACCCGGCAAACGGCGCACGATTCTCATTGCGCTGGGCGCACTCGTTCTGCTGCTGGCCGGGTGGCTGACTCTTTCTTCCAACAGCAACGACGGCGCGCGCTACGTAACCGAAGCCATCAGTCCCGGCGATCTGGCCGTGACGGTTTCCGCCACCGGCAAGCTGTATCCGACCAACCAGGTGGATGTCGGCAGCGAGCTTTCCGGCATCGTGGAAAAAGTTTTCGTGGAAGAAAATGACCGGATCAGGCACGGCCAGGAACTGGCACGGCTCGACCTGTCGCGCCTGAACGACCAGGTGATCAAATCGCAGGCTGCGGTGCTGGCGGCCGAAGCGCAGGTGGCGCAGATGCGGGCCACAGTGAAGGAAACCCGCGCCACGTTGTCCCGCCTGCGCCGCTTGTCCGAACTTTCGGGCGGCACGCAGCCGTCGCCGAGCGATCTGGATGCCGCCGAAGCCACGCTGGCGCGCGCCGAGGCGAACGAAGCCAACGCGCGCGCCACCGCCGCGCAAACCGCCGCCACCCTGCGCTCCGACCGCACCAACCTGTCCAAGGCCTCGATCCGCTCGCCCATCGACGGCATCGTGCTGACACGCAAGATCGAACCCGGACAAACGGTGGCGGCCTCGCTGCAGGCGCCGGTGCTGTTTACCCTCGCCGAAGATCTGGCGCGCATGCAATTGCAAGTGGATGTGGACGAAGCCGACGTGAGCCAGGTCAAGCCCGGACAGAGCGCGTTTTTCACCGTCGATGCCTGGCCGGGACGCAAATATCCGGCAAAGATTCAGCGCGTCGGCTTTGGCGCGCAGACCACCGAAGGCGTGGTCACCTACAAGACTTTGCTCGATGTGGCCAATGACGACTTGAGCCTGCGCCCCGGCATGACCGCCACGGCGGAAATTGCCACCGCCAATCTCAGCGGGGTGCTGCGGATGCCGAACGCCGCGCTGCGCTTCACGCCGGCGGCGGCGAAATCCGCGCCTTCCGGCAGTTTCATCTCCAGCCTGTTGCCGCGCCGCCCCATGGCACCCAAGTCAGTCAAGGAAAACACCACCGGCCACAGCAGCACACGCACGATCTGGCTGCTGCGCGACCAACAGCCGGTCCCGGTCGAGATCACCGTCGGCCTGACCGACGGGCGCACCACGCAAGTGGTGAACGGCGCACTGCAAGCGGGCGACCTCGTTATCACCGGCACACAAAATTCCGCGCAATGAGCGACGCGCTGATCCGGCTCTCCGCCATCACCAAGACCTACGGCCGCGGACAGGCCGCACTCCAGGCCTTGCGCGGAATCGATCTGTCCATCAACGAAGGCGAGTTCGTCGCCATCATGGGCCCCAGCGGTTCCGGCAAATCCACCGCGATGAACATTCTCGGCTGTCTCGACACGCCGACCTCGGGCGCGTATCTGTTCGACGGT
>CAYTZF010000249.1:0-10041 GCA_964442265.1 uncultured Sideroxydans sp. | reverse complement strand
TTTAGGAAATGCCATGAAAACATTTTCCGCCAAGTCGCATGAAGTCCAGCATGACTGGATTCTGGTCGATGCCGCCGACAAAGTGCTGGGCCGTCTGGCCAGCCAGATCGCTTCCCGCCTGCGCGGCAAGCACAAGGCCATTTATACCCCGCACGTCGATACCGGCGATTTCGTGGTGGTGGTTAATGCCGACAAGCTGCGCGTGACCGGCAACAAGGCACAGGACAAGATGTATTACCGCCACACCGGTTATCCGGGCGGTATCTACGAAACCAACTTTATCAAGCTGCAACAGCGCCATCCGCAGCGTGTGCTGCAAAAAGCCGTGCGCGGCATGTTGCCAAAAGGCCCGCTGGGCTACGCCATGTTGAGCAAGCTCAAGGTGTACGGCGGAGCGACTCATCCGCACAGCGCGCAGCAACCGAAACCCACTGATCTGTTGAAGGCTTAATCATGAGCGTAACTTATAACTACGGAACGGGCCGTCGCAAGAGCGCGGTGGCACGTGTGTTCATCAAGCCCGGCAAGGGCGACATCGTTGTCAACGACAAGCCGATTGACGTGTTCTTCTCGCGCGAAACCGGCCGCATGGTCGTGCGCCAGCCGCTGGAGTTGACCGAAACGACCGGCAAGTTCGACATCATGGTGAACGTGTGCGGCGGCGGCGAATCCGGCCAGGCCGGTGCAGTGCGCCACGGCATCACCCGCGCCCTGATCGAATATGATCCCGCGTTGAAACCGGCCTTGAGCCAGGCGGGTCTGGTCACCCGCGATGCGCGCGAAGTCGAGCGTAAAAAAGTTGGTCTGCGCAAGGCGCGTCGCAGGAAACAATTCTCCAAGCGTTAAGCTTGCAGGGAACCGGAAAGGCCGCCTTTGGGCGGCTTTTTCATTTATCATTCTGGCACTTGGATGAAGGAGGCAGGCGTGATCAAGGTTGGAATCGTGGGTGGTACGGGCTATACGGGAGTCGAGTTGCTGCGCTTGCTGGCGGGACATCCACGGGCGCAGTTGCAGGCGATCACGTCGCGCGCCGACGCGGGCATGCCGGTCAGCCAGATGTTCCCCAGCCTGCGCGGGCAGGTCGATCTGACTTTCTGCCATCCGGACGCTGCCCACCTCGACCAATGCGATGTGGTTTTTTTCGCCACGCCCAACGGCATCGCCATGCAGCAAACACGCGCCTTGCTTGACGCGGGCGTAAAGGTCATCGATCTGGCGGCAGACTTTCGTATCCAGGACATCGCCGAATGGGAGAAATGGTATGGCATGAGCCACGCCTGTCCCGAGCTGGTGGCCGAAGCGGTGTACGGCTTGCCGGAAGTGAACCGGGCGCAGATCAAGGCGGCGCGTCTGGTGGCCAATCCAGGCTGTTATCCGACGGCGGTGCAGTTGGGATTCATTCCCCTGCTGGAAGCCGGGCTGGTTGATACAAGCTCGCTGATCGCCGATGCCAAGTCGGGCGTGTCGGGCGCGGGGCGCAAGGCGGAAGTGAGTACCCTGTTCGCGGAAGCGACCGATAATTTCAAGGCCTACGGGGTGGGCGGCCATCGTCATCTGCCAGAAATCAAACAGGGCTTGGCGCGGGCCGAAGGCGGCAAAGTCAGTCTGACTTTCGTGCCGCATCTGACGCCGATGATTCGCGGCATCCATGCCACGCTGTATGCGCGCCTGAAAAAAGACGCGGACCTGCAAACCCTGTTTGAGCAACGTTATACCAATGAAGCCTTTGTCGATGTGCTGCCGGCGGGGAGCATGCCGGAAACGCGCTCGGTGCGCGGCTCGAATCATTGCCGCATCGCCGTCCATCGGCCGCAGGGTGGCGACACGGTGGTGGTGCTGTCGGTGATCGATAATCTGGTCAAGGGCGCCGCCGGACAGGCCATCCAGAACATGAACATCATGTTCGGTTTGGCCGAGGGCAGTGGCTTGCACGTGGTTCCTTTGCTACCATGAGCAGATGATCAGCCGATTCAAACGCCGTTTCAGCATTTCCGCGCCGCGTCTGGCGGTGCGTCCGCACGTGCCTTGGTATGTGCGCTGGGCGATTCTGCTGCCATTCTTGCTGGTGTTCAGTTTCCTCATCTGGTGGGCGTATGACGCGGGGATGACGCTGGCGGGGTTCCATCGCGGCCAGGCGGAACAGGAGATCGCCCAGTTGCGCGAGCAGGTGGCGCGGTTGGAAACGGGCAATGCAGAACTGGTTAACCAGATTGCCGTGCTGGAGCGCCAGGTTCAGATACAACTGGCTGCAGCGGATGAAGTGGAGCAGCAGGTGGCGGGCTTGCAGGAAGAAAACGGGCGTTTGCGCGAAGACCTCTCCTTCTTCCAGAGTCTGCCGTTGACGGCCGGGCGTGACGCCGAACTGTCGATTCATAACGTAAAGCTGGAGCCCGGCAGTTTGCCGGACGAATATCACTGCCGACTGCTGCTGGTGCAGGGTGTGCAGCGGCGCGGGAGGATATTCCAGGGCGACCTGAAGATGGTGGTGAACGGTGAGCAGGCGGGGCAGAAAGTGGTGTTACAATTCCCGCCCCCGGATTCGGCGGAAGTGGCCGCGCAGCGCCTGAATTTCAAGTATTACCAGCGCGTGGAACGTATCTTCCGCCTGCCGGAAGGGATGCAGATCGATAGCGTGCAAATCAGGGTGTTTGAAAAAGGTATGCAGGAACCGAAAGTCACACAGACTGTCCTGCTTTCATAACGGAGTGAGGCGATGTTCAGCAAACACAGCAAACCGCAGAATCGAATAGACTCGCTGATCGGGAGCGGCACCAAAGTGAGCGGAGATGTGAAGTTTACCGGCGGCCTGCGCGTGGATGGCGAGATTTGCGGCAGCGTGATTGCCGAACCGGGCAAGGCAAGCACCCTGGTGCTGAGCGAACAGGCGCGGGTGAATGGCGAGATTCGCGTGACGCACCTGGTGCTGAACGGTACAGTGGCGGGACCGATCGAGGCCAGCGAATATCTGGAACTGCAAAGCAAGGCCAAGGTCACAGGCGATGTGACCTACAAAACGCTGGAGATTCAGTTGGGTGCCATTGTAGAAGGCAAATTGGCACATATCAGTGAAGCAACGGAAAAGGTGGTGTCGCTGAAGGTGAGCGGCGCCGAATCCAAATAACACCAAGGAGAAATGCCATGAATGCAGTGACAGAAATGCAAGACCCGTTGTTGTTCACCGACAGCGCGGCCAACAAGGTGAAGCAGTTGATCGAGGAAGAGGGCAATGCCGATTTGAAGCTGCGCGTGTTTGTCAGCGGCGGCGGCTGCTCCGGTTTTCAGTACGGCTTCACCTTTGACGAGGTTGCCAACGAGGACGACACCGTGATGAGCAAGAACGGCGTGCAACTGCTGATCGACCCGATGAGTTTCCAATATCTGGTCGGTGCTGAGATCGATTATTCGGAAGGGCTGGAAGGTTCGCAATTCGTGATCAAGAATCCGAACGCAACGACCACCTGCGGTTGCGGCTCTTCGTTCTCGGCATAGATTGTTTTGCTGTTGCATAAAAAACGGGGCGCGATGCGCCCCGTTTTTTTATGGGCATCTCTAGAAATTCACTTTTGCGGGATGAAGCGCAAGGCGCACGGAGCGCAGACAACAACGTTGCGGCGAAGACTTACCTTTAGGTTAGTCGCAGCCAAACCGGAGTGTACACAGAGGTACATGAGGATTCCGAGCACCGCGCAACGCAGCGATTCGCCTGCAAAATGAATTTATAGGGGGGTCCTTATGCCGGATAGATCGCGCCCAGAATGCAGGGATGACGCGCCCCGGTGACGGCGGGCAAGTTGCCGGGGAGCCGGCGCAGGGTCTGCCTGGCCAGCCAGGCAAAGGCGACCGCCTCCATCCAGTCAGCGCCGATGCTCAGCCCATCGGTGCTGTCAATGCGGCACTGCGGCAATGCGGTGCGCAAACGCGCGAGCAGTGCATCATTGTGAGCGCCGCCTCCGCAGACATAAATTTCCTCGGTTCCGGCGCAATCCCGGCGCACCGCTTCAGCAATGCTGTCGGCAGTGAGAGCAAGCAGGGTGGCCTGCACCTCTGCGGGCGATTCCGTTCCGTGCAGATGTTTCCCCAGCCAGGCCAGGTTGAAATGATCGCGTCCCGTGCTCTTGGGTGGTTTTGCGGCAAAGTACGGGTCGGCCAGCAGGGCTTGCAACAGCGCGGGGATGACCTCAGCGCTGGCTGCCCAGGCGCCGTCCGCGTCGTAGCTCACTCCTCCGTGTTTGGTGATCCATGCATCCATCAGCAGATTGCCGGGGCCGGTATCGAAGCCTGTTGTCGTTAGTTTTGGATCGAGGTTGGTCAGGTTGGCGATGCCGCCGATGTTGAGGATGGCTCGATGAATGGTTGAGTGGCGCATGACCTGGTCATGAAAGGCCGGCACCAGCGGCGCGCCTTGACCACCCGCCGCGATGTCGCGCGCGCGAAAGTCGCCCACCACCGTGATCCCGCTCAACTCAGCCAGCAGGGCGCCATTGTTAAGTTGCAGGCTGTAGCCCTGCTCCGGGTGGTGGCGCACGGTCTGGCCGTGGCAGCCGATGGCGCAAATATTTTGCGGGTCGATTGCTGCCTTTTGCAGGAGTGCATGGGTGGCGTTGGCGTAGTCTTCTGCCAGTTGATTGGCAGTGAGTTGTGCACGGTGCAGTTCATCCTGCCCCGGGACATGGAGATCGAGCAGGGTTGCCACCCGTTCGGGCGAGTAAGGCTGGAAATGGCTGGCAAGCAGGGTCGGAGTGGCGGCCAGGTCAACGAGCACGACATCAATACCGTCCAGACTGGTGCCGGACATGATGCCGATATAAAGCGCTGTCTCTTTTTTCACCGAACGGTCATGGCAAGTCTGCCAACACTGATAATGAAATTTGCCCCGCTCGTTTCTCCTCCCCAACCCTCACCCGGGGGGAGAGGGGGCGAACGAGAAAAGAGATTTTCATGTTAATCCAGCAGGGCGATGCGCGTATTGCGCAGGAGTGACAGGCGGGCTTGCAGCGTTTCGGCGGTTTGCATGAATGCAGTCTGCTGCTCCGCGCTGACCGGTTTGCCGTCGGGCAAGGCGATCTTTAACGGGTCGCGCTGCACCCCGCTGACCTTGAATTCGTAATGCAAATGCGGGCCGCTGGCGAGCCCGGTCTGGCCAACATAGCCGATGATTTTGCCCTGGCTCACGCGCTGCCCGCGCCGCACATCGCCGAAACGCGACAAGTGGCCATAGACCGTCTGGAAATGGCCCTGATGATCGAGCATCACCATATTGCCGTAGCCGCCCTGTTTGCCGACGAATCGCACCACACCGTCGGCTGTCGCGCGCACCTTGGTGCCGGTCGGGGCGGCATAGTCCACGCCCTTGTGCGCGCGCCAGCGGTTCAATATCGGATGAAAGCGCGCACGGCTGAATCCCGAGCTGATCCGTGAGAACTCGATGGGTGAACGCAGGAATGCCTTGCGCATGCTTTTGCCATCCGGCGAAAAATAGTCCCCGCCGTGCTCGCTGTTCTGAAAATAGAAAGCCTGCAGGATGCGGCCGCGGTTGATGAACTCGGCCGCGAGGATGCGCGCATTGCGCGTCGGTTCGCCGTTCACATAACCTTGCTCATAGAGCAGGCTGAATTTGTCCCCGCGCCGCAGGTCGCGGTGAAAGTCGATCTCGCCGCCGAAAATCTCCACCAGTTGAGTGGCCACGCTGTTGGGCAGGTTTGCTTCGTCCGTGGCCGCGTAAAGGCTGCTACTGATCTCGGCGGTCTGGACGACGATTCGGCGCTCGGCTGGCGCGGGCTGGATTTCGACCCGGAAGTGACTGTCTTGCCGGGTGATGGCAGCCTGGTTGCCGTCATTATCAAGATACGACAGGGATAACAGACTTCCATCCGCAGATGTCTGCGCCCGCAGGACTTTGCCCGGCCGCAATTGGCGCAAGGAGGCGGTATCGGTGGCGCGATGTAAAAAATCGGCAGCAGCCTCGTCTCGCACCTCAAGTCGGCGGAGCAATTCGTTCAGCGTGTCGCCGCGCTGCATACGGTCGGTATGCCAATAAACCTTTTCACTTTCCGCGCCGGCGACTTCCGGCAGGGCTATGTCGGCGCTAAGGGTGCGCCCAAGCGCGGGTATCGCCTCCGGCTGCGGCATGATGCCAAAAGCGGTCACCACCCCGAGCAAAGGCAGGGTGGACAGGGCGACCAGCCAGCGCAGCTTCATCTTGTGCGCGTGTAATAAAGAGTTTTGCGGTAACATTCGCGCCTCCTGGGGCGGGTGGTGCTTGTGCAAGTCCATGCATCTTTATCGGCAAACACAAGGACTTACTGAATCGGGACGGCACTTTAACAGAAACCAAACCCTCCTCAAAATCCGTTCAGATGGCGGGCGTGCAACCGACAAGCGGTCTTTCGACATGAATCAACAGGAAATCCTCAATCAAATCAAGCGCGGTAGCGATGAGCTGCTGATCGAATCCGAACTGGTCAAAAAGCTGGAACTGGGGCGACCCTTGCGCGTCAAGGCGGGTTTTGACCCTACCGCGCCCGATTTGCACCTCGGCCATACTGTCCTCCTGAACAAGATGCGCCAGTTGCAGGACTTGGGCCACCACGCCCTGTTCCTGATCGGCGACTTCACCGGCATGATCGGCGACCCTACCGGCAAGAATGCCACCCGCCCGCCGCTGACGCGCGAGCAGGTGCTCGCCAATGCCGAGAGCTATCGTGAGCAAGTGTTCAAGGTGCTCGACCCGGACAAGACCGAAGTCGTGTTCAACTCCGCCTGGATGGACAAGTTCAGTGCGGTCGACCTGATCAAGCTGGCGGCGACGCATACCGTGGCGCAGATGCTGGAGCGCGACGATTTCGGCAAGCGTTACAAGGCCGGCCAACCCATTGCCATCCACGAATTCATCTATCCGCTGGTGCAGGGCTACGACTCGGTCGCGCTCAAGGCCGACATCGAGCTGGGCGGCACCGACCAGAAATTCAACCTGCTGATGGGGCGCGAGTTGCAACGCCACTTCGGCCAGCCGGCGCAGTGTGTGCTCACCATGCCGTTGCTGGAGGGACTCGACGGCATCAACAAGATGTCCAAATCGATGGGCAACTACATCGGCGTGACTGACACCCCGCAGGATATGTTTGGCAAGCTGATGTCGGTTTCCGACGATCTGATGTGGCGTTACTTCGACCTGCTGTCGTTTCGCAGTCTGGCGCAGATTGCCAACTTTCGCGAAGAGATGGGGCAGGGGCGCAACCCGCGCGATATCAAGGTGTTGTTGGCGCAGGAGATCGTTGCCCGCTTTCACTCGCAAAAAGCCGCCGAGGAGGCACTGGCCGAATTCGAGGCGCGCTTCCGGAGAGGTGTGCTGCCGGATGACATGCCGGAGATCAACGTACGGTCGACCGATGGCAGTATCGGCATCGCGCATCTTTTGAAACAGGCCAATCTGGTGGCCAGCACTTCCGAAGCGCTACGCATGATCGAGCAGGGGGCGGTCAGGCTCGATGGCGAGAAGGTAAGCGACAAGAGTCTGCAACTCAAGGCAGGCGCGGTGGCGGTAGCGCAGGTGGGCAAGCGAAAATTCGGCAGAATCCACATCGGTTAGCCGACGCGAGGGGATGTCGGAATCTGCCGGATGACCCGTTAGGGTTATTACCCCTATAACTTGTAGGGGGGTGGACAGTGGGCACGGTCTGCGCTCTAATCTCCATGCAGGTGTAGCGACTCCGGCGGCTTTCTTGCCGTATTAAAAAATCAGGGGCGCGCCCGCTATTTCAGGGAGATTCAAGTTGAATAAGTGCGCCACGTCCTTCCGGTTTCCTTCGGTTTTTCTCTGCATGTTGTGTGTTTTTGCGCCAACGGGATTGGCGTGGTCAGCTGATCCCTTGGAGGTAGAAGCAAAATGCGCCTATTGCCATGGCAAGGCAGGCGCCAGCACCGAACCGGATGTGCCGATCATCGGCGGCTATTCGGTCGAGTTTCTCGCCAATAATCTCAAGGCTTACCGCGACCAGGAGCGTGCCTGTCCGGATACGAAATATCGCAACGGGCCCAACAAGGGCAAGACCACCAACATGTGCGAGGTGGCGCACAGTTTTACCGACAGCGAGATTCGCCAGGTTGCGGTGCATTTCTCCAAGAAAAAATTCGTCCGGGCGCGCCAAACAACCAATCCGGCATTGGTTGCTAAAGGTGCCGAAATTCACGAGCTGTACTGTGAAAAATGCCACTCCGATGGCGGTGCCAGCGCCGAAGACGATGCCGGGATGATGGCCGGGCAGTGGATGCCTTATCTGCGCCAGTCATTCGATGAATTCGTTACCGGTAAACGCCCGATTCCGAAAAAGATGAAACGCAAACTCGACGAGATCAACGCCGAGGATATGGAAGCGCTGGTGCATTTCTACGGTAGCGCCCATTGAGCCGGGGCTGAACGTGCGCGTCCGAAACCAGGATGCCGGCCGTGGGTGAACCCAGGGAAAAAAACTGGCTGGCCCGCCTCGGCTGCTCGCGCTGTGTGCGTTACAGCTGCGGTGGAGTGGTGGGGGTGCTTGCCTTCGTGGTACTGGTGGGCGGATTTTCCACCGCCCTGGATGCCACCAATAGCCTGGCGTTCTGCACGTCATGCCATAGCATGAGCTATAACTACGAAGAGTATAAAAAGTCCGTGCATTACGCCAATCGCTCCGGTGTGCGGGCGGAATGTTCCGACTGTCACGTGCCAAAAAAGGACTGGTTCGCCAAGATGTACCGCAAGATTATCGCGGCGAAGGATGTGTGGGGCGAGATGGTCGGCACCATTGACAGCCGCGAAAAATTTGAGGCGCACCGGATGGAGATGGCGCAACGGGAATGGGCGCGCATGAAAGAGTCCGACTCCATCGGCTGCCGCAATTGCCACAGCTATACCACGATGGATTTGGGCGAGCAGGATCGGATCGCGCAAAGCAAGCATGCGAACGCGCAAAAAAAAGGCAAGACCTGCATCGATTGTCACAAGGGGATCGCACACAAACTGCCCCGATTGCACTAAAGAATTCATATTTCCCGATTTTCCTGCAGGGGATTGGGGATGGAATGGTAGCAACAGCTCGCGAATAGACATCGCGCGAAGAACCGAACCGGGCGTATTCAGATTACAAGTGTCTGCCATGCCTGGAATTGTTGATGCAATGACTACAGGGAGATTCTCGTGAAAAATATAAAAGTCTGGTTCGCGGGGACGCTGTTGTGCGCCTTTGCGATCGGCACAGCGTCAGCGTTGCCATCGGCTACCAAGCCGAAAAATGATTACAACATCACCATCAACTACGAATTGGGCATGCATTGCACCGGCTTTGATTTTAGCTATTGCTGCGTGCTTCCGCCGTACAACTCGGTGCAAAGCCAGGTCATCAAGACGGCGCGCGGGGCGAACAAATATCCCGAGTTGCTGGAGGCCGACAGCAAAGACCCGACCGTGTTGCTGGACGGCAAAAAACGTTTTCGCCTGGCCTACGGCCATGTGGACAACACCTATTCGGAAGGCGGCAAGCTGAAATACTGGGATGTCCCTTACGACATCAACGGTGACGGCAAATATAGTGCGAATGAAAGTGTCGCCAATGCCTATTTCAGCCACCTGTATGTGTACAAAGATCTGAAAGGCACCAATCCCAAAGGAACCAGCGCGGACAAGGAAAAATTGTTCGTGGGTATCCAGATCCCGGTTCCGCGCGACAATGGCCCGGCAGGTGCTGCCGCTCCCAGCCCGCTAAAAGGTGGACACCTGCACTACACCGGCGATAAAGGCACGGTGGTTTACACCAAATCACCGGTGCTGGACAACGTGCCAATCATGTTGACCAACCCCGGCATCTGGGACGCGCTCGGATTGCCGTTGACCCCGTTCAATGACCGTTCCGTGCAGGATCCGCTGACCTTGACCGAAGCCGATATCCAGCCATTCCAGGAGGCGTGGGTGAGTATGGTGGATGAAAAAACCGGCAAGCCGGTGATCGATTCCCACTCCGGCAAGCCGGTGCGTTTCGTCGGTACCAATCCGATCGACATCCCCAA
>CAYTZF010000248.1:0-10895 GCA_964442265.1 uncultured Sideroxydans sp. | reverse complement strand
TTCATCCAGCCTGAATTCTAGAAAAGCAATGAAGAAATCAAATTTTGTGATAACCACACTTAAAAGTGCGTGGATACCAGATGCCAAGAGACTTTTTGCGGCCGACCCTTACATTGCCCATGTATTGGAGCGGGAAGGGCGCCTCTCTGAATATGAGGAGATTCAGGTAGCGCGGGCACCACGAATGACCCGTGAAGAATTCCAGCGTGACCACGAATTTGTTGATCGAAAGCATAGTCAATACATTTCAATCCTGGTGCGGCGACTCGACGAGTTGCATGGCACAAGCCACGGGGAGTACTTTTGGCGAAAAGCATTGTCACTGGCAATTTTGCGTCACGTGAGCCTTTGTTATGACCTGTTTCAATCATGTGAAGCCAACTTTAATCCAGTACTTCACGACTGTCGTGTTCTTGACGAAGGTTCATATTTTATTCCTGTGGACTTTGATGACCACAGGCGCATATTTCAAAATACAGACTTTGGGCAAGAGCAACTATTCAGCGTTTACTGTGGCCATTTTTACCCCGGCCAGTTTGGGCCTTGGCAGGGTGACGCTCCTTCACCCAGCACCGAACCCAAATCCACATGGATACAATCGAAAGGTTGGTGGAAACGGCTTACTCTGCGTCGAATTGTAAGTCGGCTTCGTCGGTTTCTATGGGCCCGCAGTCCGCAGGTGGGCATCATGAACTCTTATTTTTCCGCAGAATATATGAGTCGGCTGATATTAGAGAGCCGAGGGCGCATCCAAAACATTCCGCTACCCGAGTTACCTCCCTCGACTTCCATTCCACAGTGGGAGGCGAGGGAAAAGCTTGTATGCGAAGAACCGAATTTTGATCGTTTTGACAAGTTTGTCTTTGCCTGTTTACTGCATGGCATGCCCAAGATATTCGTCGAAGATTTTCAGCAGGTTTACGCACGCATCAATTTGTACTTTGATCATTACAAAAGTTTACGATGGGTTGTATGCGAGGCCTGGATCGGCCATACGCTTCCATCGCTGGCTTTGGCGGTATTGCGGCAACGGGGTGTGAAGCACATTTACAATGAGCACAATTACCTTTCCTACTTCTTTGTAGGGAGCAATCTGAAATATCTTGCGCCCTTGGTAGATGAGTTTGTTACTCTGGGTTGGGAGGATCCGTCGATACCCAATCTTGTTCGTGGTGCATCGCTGTTCCAATGGGTAGAGAAAGGTTACATTCGCGACAAAGAGCATGAGATATTGTTTGTCGTAGGGTGCTCTATACCCCATGTGCCAGAAATAAACGCAGCTTATGGGGAATCCGGAGCCTACCGTGCATTGGCGCATTTTGAAATGAATCAGCGCTTTCTCGCCAGGCTTGGTGAGGAAACTCTAAAGAAACTGTATGTTCGGCCGTATCCTTCCTGGAAAACACGCGATTGGTTAATTTGGGATCAATCCTTTGCAATGGCGGCTTATCTAAAAAAAGTGAAGGCGTATGACGAAGTCTCAATTTCAGGACGCTTGTTGATGCAACAGTCGCGCCTGGTGGTTGTAAATTATTTAAGTACTTCTTATCTCGAGTCTATTATTGCCGATATCCCCACCGTCTTCATTTGGAATAAAGATACAAACCTGTTCACGGAAAAGCATATGGGTGTTTTCAATGCATTGATTGAAACTGGCGTATGCCAGACCAATCCGGAGGATGCGGCAGATTTTATTAATCGAATTAAAGACCGTCCGGAAGAATGGTGGCATAGCAAAGCGGTCCAAAAGAGTCGTAAGGTATTTATGGACGAAAATATCGGAAATCCAGAGGTTATGATTCAACACCTTCTGGCAAAAGTACATTGATCGTTATGTCAGCGAATAATCACCCTGTTATTGCATTGATCCCTGCGCGAGGCGGCTCCAAAGGGGTGCTGCGCAAAAACATGCGAATGATCGCAGGCAAGCCGCTTATTGAATTTACTGTTCAAGCAGCATTGAATTCCCGTTATGTTGATTTTGTTTATCTATCTTCCGAGGACGATGAGATATTATTGCGCGCTAGTGCTATGGGCGCACGGGCAATCCGGCGGCCTGCGGAGTTTGCATCTGATACGGCCTCGGCAGATGATGTGGTTACGCATTTCTTCAAGGAAATACCCAAAAAGATTGTCGAGCAAGATCCATACATTGTTTACATGCAGCCAACCTCGCCGTTGCGATCCGCTCGACATGTTGATTTGGCCTTAGAGCAAATGGAAACGCAGCACGCCCATACGCTTGTCAGCGTGGTGGAAATGGCCAAATCGCCGTTCAAATCTTTCACCACGGATACCGGTGGAAGATTGCAATCCCTTTTTGACGAGAAGATGTCAAACGCACGCCGCCAGGATTTACCGAAGGCATATGTGCCGAATGGTGCGATCTATATATTTCGCATGTCGGATTTTTTGGCAAGGGCGGGGTTCCCTTCGAACGGGAGCGTCCCGTTTGTGATGAGCGAGGCAGAAAGTATCGACATTGATACTGAAGAAGATATCAGATATTTGGAGTATGTCTTGAGAGAGAAAAATGGCTGAATTTAAAATTGCGGGTCGCTGGATCGGAGACGAGCACACACCCGTTGTGTTCGCAGAGATTGGTATCAACCATGAAGGTTCCATAGAGACGGCTATCGCCATGGCTGATACCGCAATTGATGCCGGTGCGGAGATCATCAAGCACCAGACTCACATCATCGAGGACGAGATGTCCAACGAGGCAAAGTCGGTGATCCCCGGGAATGCCGACGTTTCCATCTACGAGATCATGGATCGTTGCGCGCTCTCCGAGCGTGACGAGAGGCGCTTGATGGATCATGTCCAGCAGCGCGGTGCGATCTTCATCAGCACGCCGTTCTCCCGTGCGGCGGTTGATCGCTTGGTCAAGTTTGATATACCCGCCTTCAAGATTGGTTCGGGCGAGTGCAACAACTACCCGCTGGTTAAATACATTGCCCGTTTCGGCAAACCGGTCATCATCAGCACCGGCATGAATTCCATCGAGACTGTGCGGCCAACTGTCGAGATTCTTCGCAAAGCCAAGGTACCCTATGCGCTGCTGCATTGCACCAACGTCTACCCGACGCCACCGGAGCTGGTTCGTTTGGGTGCGATGAGTCGGCTGAAAGAAGCCTTTCCGGATGCGGTGATCGGCTTGTCGGATCACACCACCTCGAACTACACCTGTCTCGGCGCGGTGGCTCTGGGTGCCTCAATCCTGGAGAGGCACTTCACAGATCGCATGGATCGGCCGGGTCCGGATATCGTATGCTCAATGGATCCTGCAGCGCTGTCGGCATTGATTGAGGGTTCCAGGATAATCTTTGCGGCGCGTGGTGGCGAAAAGGTTCCAGTTGAGGCGGAGGCGCCCACTATCGCGTTTGCGTTTGCTTCGGTTGTGGCAATCGAAGACATCGAGCCAGGTCAAGTGTTGAGTGAGCGAAACATTTGGGTCAAGCGACCTGGCGGGGGTGACTTTTCGGTGCTTGATTATGAAAACCTGCTGGGGAAGGTTGCAAGGTCTAAAATCCGACGTGGTTTTCAGATTAAAAGAACCGAGATCGACCTGAGCTGACTATGTCTGAAAAAATACGAAAAGTGGTGTTTCTTACCGGGACGCGAGCCGACTTTGGAAAGTTGAAATCGTTGATGCATATACTGCAAGGCGACGACAAATTTGAGGCTCATGTTTTTGTTACCGGCATGCACATGCTTTCCAAGTATGGTTATACATGCGAAGAAGTGGAGAAAGCCGGATTCCGGAATATTTACAAGTACATTAACCAGAACGCTGGTGACAGCATGGATCACGTCCTGGCGAAAACGATCCTTGGATTTTCTGATTACGTGAAAGAAATCGCCCCGGATTTGCTTATAGTGCACGGAGATCGTGTCGAAGCATTAGCCGGGGCATCTGTGGGGGCGCTCAACAACATTCTGGTTGGGCATATTGAGGGTGGGGAAGTTTCCGGCACCGTGGATGAGCTGATCCGCCATGCTGTATCCAAGTTATCGCATATCCATTTCGTTGCCAACGATATGGCAAAAGTGCGCCTCACGCAACTGGGCGAGAGGGAAGAAACCATCCACGTTATCGGCTCGCCCGATATAGACGTGATGAACTCCGATACCCTACCCACCATTGACGAAGTCAGGCGGCGTTACAGTTTTGATTTCGGCGATTACAGCATCTTGATGTTCCATCCGGTTACGTCAGAACTGGAGGATCTGCGTCGTCACATTGGCATTGTCGTCGATCAGGTGATTGCGTCCGGTCTCAACTACATCGTCATCTACCCGAACAACGATCACGGCACCGACATTATTCTGGAAGAATATTCCCGTTTCCGTGGTTTGCCCCAGATCAAGATATATCCTTCCATGAGGTTCGAATATTTCCTCACGTTGCTCAAGCATGCAAGTTTCATTATTGGCAATTCGAGTGCAGGTATTCGTGAGGCGCCGCATTTTGGTGTTCCGGCTATCAACCTTGGTTCCAGGCAGAGCAATCGGGTGAAATGCGAACTGGTCCTG
This sequence comes from uncultured Sideroxydans sp., assembly GCA_964442265.1. Classification (GTDB taxonomy): domain Bacteria; phylum Pseudomonadota; class Gammaproteobacteria; order Burkholderiales; family Gallionellaceae; genus Sideroxyarcus. The sequence continues at coordinate 6,359 of CAYTZF010000248.1, read as the reverse complement.
AATGTCGCCATTGAACCTAAGCCCATTGTGAATGCCATGAAAAAATGCCGCGAAATACCGAGAAGCCCTCATACGATGTTTGGAACCGGGGACAGTGATGAGCGCTTCTATGCCATTGTCAAAAGCACTTCGTTCTGGGAGCGCGAAACGCAGAAGTATTTTGTGGATCGAGTGATGAAATGAAGGGGCATGTAATTGTAACGAGCCCGCAAAAGATTGTCTTGGCAACCCAGTCTCACCCAGAAGAAAGTGTGCAATTGAACTTACAAGCCTCACCTGACTTTGAGAGTAAGAATTAATGCTAACAACGTTTCTTGAAAAATCTCTCTCTGAAATTATCGACTCAATTGTGCCGACTATGGCACGTAATGGCATTTTGGATGAATTAATTCGAAGCAACAATATTCCGCTTGTTGATGCATGTAAATGTGCCGTGGCTATTTATAGGATAGGCCATCAGTTAGCAATACAAGCAGATTTCCCGGAAAAAAAAGCAGTAATTTCAAAATTGGCATTTTTGCAAAGATTAATTGGTGGATGTGAAATCTTTTTCTCTGCAAACATAGGCAGTTCCCTCCTCGTTGTTCATGGTTTTGGAACCGTTATTGGTCCTCGCGTGACGGTTGGAAATAATCTGACCATATATCATGGCTGCACAATTGGAACTCGTTATGATACGTCTTCAATAGCAAATGCAGTCATTGGCAATGATGTAATTATTTATGCGGGTGCAAAAATACTGGGCAATATCCATATTGGAGACGGCGTAGTTATTGGGGCAAATACCGTGGTTACGAAAGACATTCCTGCTCAATCAATTGTGGCGGGTGTGCCAGGAAAAATAATTGGATGCAGAGTGGGCACTATTGCTGATAAGTATAAGTTGCCACCTAGCGTAGCTTAAAGATACCCAACACAGAGACCACATTGAGATTTTAAGATGCAAAAACAAATTCAAACCTTAATTAAATATGGAAAGCCGCTGGATATGCGTTCCCTCAAGAGGGGCATAGAGTGGCGTAAGGAAATTGCAGAAGATCAAAGAAGGTTAGCCGATGGTTTAAGGGGCCATCTGAATCATCTGGATTTTTGTCCAATTTGCAAAAACACCTACACTTCTAGGTATGTAACGATCTTTGGTTATCCATATGATGAATGCAAATCTTGCGGGCATATTTTTTGTGCAACGCCGCCCCAAAAAGTTGCCGTAGAAAATCTTTATGCTTCAGACTCAGAATTAAAGTCCGCCCAGTCAAAGATTTATCTTGATGATAGTTTGTATTTGAAACGAGTAGAAAATATAGCGCGGCCCAAGGTAAGCTTTGTCCATGATGTCATGGACGTACTTAAAGAAAAACAAATAGGGAAATGGGTAGATATCGGCAGCGGTGCAGGTGAAATATTGTTTGCTGCGACTGATGCGGGATGGGATGCGTCAGGTATAGAAAGTGATCAAGAGGAGTGTAACTACGCAAAGTCGAAAGGTTTGAATGTAATTAATGAATATTTATCAGACGAAACTTTCAAAATACTGCTGCAAGGTGCGCAAGTTGTTTCTCTCTTTAATGTACTTGAACACATACCTGATCCGAGAGAGTTTCTTCTGAACATAACAAGTGTGTTGAATGATGGCTTTGTAGTGTTTGAGGTTCCACATCATCCATCATTTAGCTCGTTAAGCTCAGAATTGTTTCCTGAGATGGCCTGCCGTCATATCTATCCTCCCGACCACTTGCATATATTTTCTGAGAATTCAGGAGATTTGCTGCTGGCAGAGACGGGCTTTGTTGTTGTCGGAAAATGGTACTTTGGGCAGGATTTTTTCGACCTGATTTGCAGTGCCGGTGCTAATCAGGGATTGGGTGACAATTCGGTGTGGTCTGAAATAGCTTGCATTGCCCCTAAGGTGCAACAAGTAATTGATGAAGCGAAGCTAGCTGACACTATGGTAATAGTTGCATACAAGGGGAAAAAATGAGCAAAGCACTATTTGGTCTTCCGGAGAAGGTAATTTTCTGCAAACATTGTGTTATCTCCAATCAAAGACCGAGTTCAACCGTCGAGTTCAAGCACAAGCAGGACGAGAAAAAAGCGACCATTGGATTCGATGATGAGGGTGTATGTGACGCCTGCCGTTTCCACGAAGTAAAAGAGAAACAGATCAGTTGGGCAAAGCGCGAGCAATCTTTGATTGAGCTACTGGATAAGCACCGTCGTAGCGACGGCGGCTATGACATCATCGTTCCCGGCAGCGGGGGCAAGGACAGTGCTTATACCTCGCACATCCTCAAATACAAGTACGGCATGAACCCGCTCACCGTAACTTGGGCGCCACACAAGTATACCGAGATCGGCTGGAAGAATTTCGAGAACTGGATGCATGTCGGCGGCCTCGACAATATTCTGTTCACGCCAAATGGTCGCTTGCATCGCTACTTGACCCAGCAGGCGTTTCTCAATCTGCTGCACCCATTCCAGCCATTCATCGTCGGCCAACGCATTATCGGCCCGCTGATGGCGGCCAAGTTCGGCGTGAAGCTGGTGATGTATGGCGAGAATCAGGCCGAGTATGGCAATAACCCGGATGACAACTATAGGCCGACTATGGATCGCAAGTTTTTCTCTGTTGGAAATCCGGAGGAGATGATTCTGGGCGGCAAGCCTGTCAAGGACATCATTGCGGAAAAGAAATTCACGCTGAACGATTTCGCACCTTATATCCCACCCAGCGCAGATTACCTTGAGAGCAAAGGGGTTGAGGTTCATTACCTTGGCTACTATCTTAAATGGGATCCTCAGGAATGTTATTACTACGCGGTCGAAAACACCGGTTTTCAAGCCAACAGCGAGCGAACCGAAGGCACATACTCAAAGTACAGCAGCATCGATGACCGAATCGACATGTTTCATTACTACACCACGCTCATCAAGTTTGGCATTGGGCGAGCGACTTATGATGCGGCACAGGAGATTCGTAATGGAAAGATCACTCGGGAAGAGGGTGTCTATCTCGTGCAAAGATATGATCAGGAATTCCCACAAAAATATTTCAGGGAATTTTTAGAGTACATCGACGTGACGGAAAAAGAATTTTTTGCGACCGTTGATCGCTTCAGATCCCCGCACCTGTGGAAATTCGAAAATGGTATATGGAAACTGCGCCATACGGTTTTTGAAGCAGCGTAAACAGTGAGCTGCTTATGGGCACAGGACGCTAAGGGGTACCTTTGAATATACGTTTGATTGCACGGCTCGATATCAAAGGGCCCAACTTGATTAAGGGTATCCACTTGGAAGGATTGCGCGTTGTCGGCGATCCGCAAGAATATGCGCGGCGCTATTACGAAGCGGGAGCCGATGAACTGGTTTACATGGATATTGTCGCCAGTCTTTACGGGCGCAATAACCTGACCGAGATAGTCAAGCGCGCTGCCCAGGATATTTTTATCCCGATGACTGTAGGCGGCGGCGTACGCTCGGTGGACGATGCCAAGCAATTGTTGCGCGCGGGTGCTGACAAGATAGCGGTTAACACCGCAGCCATTGCCAGGCCGGAATTGATTACCGAGATTTCCAGGCGATTTGGTTCACAGTGCATGGTGCTTTCGATCGAAGCCAAACAAGTGGGAGAAAATAAATGGGAGGCTTATACCGATAATGGCCGTGAGCGCACCGGTGTGGACGTTGTTGAATGGGCTATAAAGGGGTGCGAGTTGGGCGCAGGGGAAATATTGCTGACATCAGTGGATCGGGAGGGTGCCCGCAAAGGATTCGACGTCGCACTGGTGCGTGCCGTTGCAACCGCAGTGCCGATACCGGTCATTGCCAGCGGTGGCATGGGAACGACGGAGCATTTGGTGGAGGTTATCAAAATTGGGGAGGCCGATGCGGTAGCGATGGCGGATGTTCTGCATTACAACCGTATCAGCATGAGTCAAATTCGTGAAGCTGCAATTGCGGCACATATCCCGGTGAGGCATCCATCATGAAACCCGGCGTTACCGTGATCGACTACGGGATGGGCAATCTGCTCAGTGTCACCCGCGCATTGGAGCATTGCGGTGCAGAGGTGAAGACGGCCGCAGATCCGGATGTCATACGCACCTCACCACGAGTGGTTTTGCCTGGCGTGGGCGCATTTGGTGATGGTATGGCCGAGTTGCGCCGCCAAGGCCTTGATGAAGTTGTGCGAGAAGTGGCGGCCATAGGTACGCCCCTACTGGGAATATGTCTCGGCATGCAAATGTTGCTGGATGAAAGCGAGGAATTTGAACTGACTTCAGGCTTGGGTCTGATTTCGGGGCGGGTGGTGCCGGTACCTGCAATGGATACGGATGGACACGCGCAAAAGATTCCACATATCGGTTGGAATGCCTTGGTTCTACCTCAAGGACGCGAAAGCTGGGAAGGTAAAATTCTGCAGGAGATCAAGCTGGGCGAATCGGTCTATTTTGTTCACTCCTACATGGCCGCGCCAATCGATCCCGTTCATCGTATCGCCGACTGCATCTATGGAGGCATACGAGTGGCTGCTGCAATCGGTCAGGACAATATTTTCGGTTGCCAGTTTCACCCCGAAAAAAGCGGGAAGGTGGGGCTCGCCATACTGAATAATTTTCTTCGCCTGACATGATATTGAATAGCGCAAAATTGCATCGCTAGTGGCAGCTATCTGAATGACCATGGTAATGATTAAAAACACTTCAAAAGCCCAAACGCTTAAACACCTTGAACCCAAGGTTACCTTGTTCAAGGTGCCGGAGCTTTTGCTGTTTGAGGCCGCATTTTTCTCGTCTTCCCCGGCTGAAGTCATCAGCCGGATAAAGGATACTTTCAATGGCCGCACCCTGGTCATCCGGTCTTCTGCGGCCGATGAAGACGGATCGCAAAATGCATGTGCCGGTGAATACGACTCCGTGCTTAACGTGTCCTCAACAGATTCGGAAGCCATACGCGCGGCAATCGCAACGGTGATCGCCAGCTACGAACGCAAAGGTCCGCGCACCGGCGGGGATGAGGTCATCGTCCAGGAGATGGTGATGAACACCAGCATGAGCGGTGTCGTTTTTACGCATGACCTGAACACCGGCGCTCCTTATTATGTGATCAACTACGATGATGTATCCGGGCTGACCAATACGGTGACATCCGGCGGCGGCGAATATGCCAACCGCACGCTCTATATCCATCGCGGAGCCACGCAAGCGCTGCGGTCGGAGCGCTTCCAGCGGCTTATGCTGGCGATACAGGAGTTGGAGCAGATCATGGGCAGCCAGTTCCTGGACGTTGAATTCGCGCTGGGCGGGGACTTCACTCCTTATCTGTTGCAGGTGCGCGCGATCACCACGCAGCCCAACTGGAACCGGGCGGTAGCCAAGCGCATCGATGCGGCGCTGCAAGGCATACAGGCATTTGTGAAAGCACGGCTGCAACCCATGGCGGGCGTTTACGGCAGCACTACGGTACTCGGACAGATGCCTGACTGGAACCCTGCCGAGATGATCGGCCGTGCGCCCCGGGCTTTGGCCTTCTCGCTCTACAAGACCCTGATCACCGATCATGCATGGCGCATCGCCAGGGAGACGATGGGTTATGCCATCCCGGTTGGCCAGCCTTTGATGGTCTCTCTCGCGGGCCAACCCTTTATCGACACCCGGTTGAGCTTCCACTCTTTTTTACCTGCCGGCCTTCCAGCGGAGATCAGCGAGAAGCTGGTCGATGCCTGGGTGAAACGGCTGCAAGCGTATCCGGAACTGCATGACAAGGTTGAATTCGAAGTGGCGATCACGACTTATAGTTTCGATATCGACGAGAAGATCGAAGCGCTGATCGGCTCCGCGCTCAATCAGGCGGAGCGGACTGCATTCAAGGAAGCGCTCCGCCGGCAGACGCGCGCGCTGCTCGCGGGCAGTGGCGAGGGCGGCATAAGTAAGGCGCTGGCCAAGGTGGAAGAACTGGCCAGGAAGCAAGTGAACGCGCGTCAGTTGCCGGTGGGGCAGGATGTCACCGCCCTGTTTGAAATGATCGATGATTGTATCCGCCTGGGCACCGTGCCTTTTTCGATCCTGGCGCGGCATGGCTTCATTGCGCGGACGATACTGCTGTCGCTGCATAAGCGCGGCATCCTGTCGATGGAAGATATCCATTCCATCCAGTCTGGCGTTCGAACTGTCGCCAGTGCGCTGGTGAATGATATGCGCCGTTTGCAGCTCGGCGAACTGTCGCGAGCCGACTTCATGGCGGAGTATGGACACCTGCGCCCCGGCACCTATGACATCCTGTCGCGCCGTTATGACCAGATGCCCGATCTTGGCATGAACGATACGCAAGTGCGCCCCGAGCAAGAGCACAACAAGTTT
>CAYTZF010000247.1:0-3385 GCA_964442265.1 uncultured Sideroxydans sp. | reverse complement strand
CGCTACAACCTCACGCCCATCGGCAAGTTCCACAGTTTCAGCGTGGCCGGCGTGCCGCCGGAGATCATGGGCATCGGGCCGAAGGAGGCGATCCCGCGCGCGCTGAAAGCGGCTGGCCTGAATTTGAATCAGATCGACTGGATCGAGCTCAACGAAGCTTTTGCCGCACAATCACTGGCGGTGATCGGCGATCTGGGATTGAACCCGGAGATCGTCAACCCGCTCGGCGGCGCCATCGCGCTCGGCCACCCGCTCGGCGCGACCGGCGCGATCCGCACCGCGACGCTGTTGCACGGGCTGCGCCGGCATAAACAGAAGTACGGCATCGTGACGATGTGCATCGGCACCGGGATGGGCGCGGCAGGGGTGTTCGAGGCACTGTAATGCGGGTCGGATTTTAGTCCTTATGTCGGGTTGAAACCCGGCCCACATTGTCGCTGTATCAACGATTTTCCCGAGTTGAAAGGATGAAAATGAACAGGATATTTTTGGCCGGAGTGTTGTGCGTGTTCGCCTTGCCCGTTTTCGCAGCGGAGGTTGCCGGGGTGAAAGTCGCTGATACGGCACAGGTCGGCGCGCAGTCGCTGCTGCTGAACGGCGCCGGGGTGCGCAACAAGTGGATGTTCAAGGTCTATGTCGGGGCGCTGTACTTGCCGCAAAAAGAGACTGCGGCGGAGGCGATCATCGCGGATGAGCGTCCGCACCGCGTCGCGCTCTACATGCTGCGCGACCTGGGCAGCAAGAAACTGTATGGCGCGTTCAGCGAGGCGATCGAGGTCAACCACACGCCCGCCGAACTGGCCGCGCTGGATGCCGAGTTGAAACAGATGGCGCAAATCTTCGATGCCATCGGTGAGGCGAAGGAGGGCGATCTCATTACCCTCGATTACCTGCCCGCCAGCGGCACGCAGATCGGCGTGAACGGCAGTGTGCGCGGCACCATCGCCGGGGCGACGTTCAACCGCGCCTTGCTGAAAATCTGGCTGGGCGGAAAACCGGCGCAGGAATCCCTGAAGAGGGGGATGCTGGGTGGTTGAGGTGGTGCCGGATGCGGGCGGTGATGCCGCCCTCTTGAACGGACAGTGTCAGGATGGGTCGCGCATGGATGAGGCATTGCAATGCGCGATACAGGCACAGGGAGATGAATGGCAAGCGCTGGTGCGGGAACGCTGCCCGCATCTGTTTGCCTCAGCACTGGTTTTCATCAGCGCAGCATCGTTGCAGCAGATGCGCGCAGTAATCGCGGCGGTGGAAGAAGTCGTTGCCGCGCCCGCGCCGCACAACGCTCTCGGTGTTTTCTACGGCTACGATTTTCATCTCAATGCGCAGGGCGCGCATCTAATCGAGATCAACACCAACGCGGGCGGCGGGTTCCTCAACGCCCTGCTGATCGAGAGTCAGCGCGCGGCGGATTGGCCCGGCACGGCAGTTGCCGCAACGGATCTGGAACAGCGTTTTCTCGCCATGTTCCGCCATGAATGGCGGTTGGCGCATGGCGCTGCACCGCTCACCTGCATCGCCATCGTGGATGAGCGACCCGAAGCGCAATACCTCTATCCGGAATTCCTGCTGGCGCAACGCCTGTTCGAGCGCGCGGGAATCGTTGCGCTGATCGCCGACCCCGCCGCTCTGCAGGCGCGCGATGACGGCGTGTATTGCAGCGGTCAGCGCATCGATCTGATCTACAACCGGCTGACCGATTTCGACTTGCAGCAGTTTCCGCCCCTCCGCTCGGCCTGGACGCGGCAGCAGGTGGTGCTGACACCGGATCCCGCGGATTACGCGCGCTATGCCGACAAGCGCAATCTGGTGCAGTGGAGCGATGCCGAGTGGCTGCGCGCAGCGGGTGTGCAGCAGGCGACGATAGGTGAGTTGCTGCGCGGCATCCCGCAGACGAAACGGGTGCTCGCCGCAGAATCGGAGCAATGGTGGACGGAACGCAAGGCATGGTTCTTCAAGCCGGTGACGGGTTACGGCAGCAAAGGCGCATACCGGGGCGACAAGGTGACCAGGCGGGTGTTCGAAGAGATCATGCAGGGTGGGTATGTGGCACAACGGCTGCAACCACCCGGCGAGCGCACGGTTTGCCTGCCGGATAGCGAACCGCAGTCGCTCAAATACGACGTGCGCTGCTATGTCTATGAGGGTGAATTGCAACTGGCGGCGGCGCGCCTGTATCAGGGGCAGACCACCAATTTCCGCACACCGGGCGGCGGTTTTGCGCCGGTGCGACTGTTGGCTTGAGGCACAGTTCACCCAGGATATAGGCCTAGATATAGGCCAAGGTATAGGCCTTCTGGCCTATTGCGGGGGCGGCGGGGCGACAGCAGAATGCCCGGCAGAAAATTACGGAGTTCTGTCATGCCCTTTGCAAATCCCGCTTCCGCCAATCAATTCGCGCCCGGCCAATCGCCGGACTGCATCCGTGCGATGCAGGCACTGATCGACCATCATGACCACATCGAACATTTCCTGCTGGGCCAGACTGCGGACAAGCCGCTATTGGAGGGTATCTGCCACCAGGAATGCCTGTTGGCAAAACACTTGCATGGCGAGCGTGAGACCGATCCTGTGTTGCATGAATTGTTCGGCGTCACGTGCAAACAGTGCGAGGTTTTCCATGAGACGGCGAGCCAGGCTGTGTTGTTGAAAGAGCATGGAAAATTCGCAACGGATGGCGAAGTGCTATGCGCCGTGCAGTCGCTGCGTGCAATCTCCGAGCGTTTGCAGGAACATCTGGTCGATTGGTATCTGCACCATCCGCTTGCTGCCTGACACGCAGGCTCACCGCCCGGACAGAACGAGCGGGATGCGCTGCCGCCCGAACTGTTTTTCGAACTTGCCGAAATGTCCCGCGAGCTGGGTGCCGCAGTGCGGGCACGTTCCTTCTTCGGTAACCTCATAACTCCGGATGAGATGCCAGTCGCGCACGATCAGCGGCGCGTGGCACCGGGCACAATAGGTCGTGCCGCCGTCGAGATCGTGCACATTCCCGGTATAGACGTGGTGCAAGCCTGCGGCATGCGCGATCTGCCGCGCCTCGGTCAGTTTGGCCGCGGGGGTGGCCGGGATGGCGGTCATCTTGTAATCGGGATGGAATGCGGTGAAATGCAGCGGCACCTCCTCACCCAATTCTTTTGCGATCCATTCGCACATCCGGCCGATCTCGTGCGCGCTGTCGTTGAGGCCGGGAATCAGCAGGGTGGTCAGTTCCGCCCAGACATCCGTTTCCCTGCATAAATATTGCAGCGTCTCCAGTATCGGTTGCAGATGCGCGCCGGTCTGTTTGAAATAGAACGCATCGGTGAACGCTTTCAGGTCCACATTCGCCGCATCCATTCTGGTGTAGAACTCGGCGCGCGGTTGGGCGTGGATGTAGCCCGCC
>CAYTZF010000246.1:0-7707 GCA_964442265.1 uncultured Sideroxydans sp. | reverse complement strand
TTTACTGGTGCCGCTTGTCGGATTCGAACTGACGACCTACCGCTTACAAGGCGGTTGCTCTACCAACTGAGCTAAAGCGGCTAGGTTCAAACTGGTGGGTCGGCCGAGATTCGAACTCGGGACCAACGGATTAAAAGTCCGCTGCTCTACCGGCTGAGCTACCGACCCCAAAATGAGCGCGCAATTATACGGATTAAGGACGGCGAGTCAAACCGTAGCCTTGTCCAATGACAAGCGAGCCTGAACGAATGGATGTGTTTCCAGCGTGAGATGAGCCTTGGGTGACGGAAGTTGGATCATGAAGGCATGATCGTGACTTTACATACCCAAGGACTGCAAACATTGGCACAGGTGCGAGCCTTCGTGCCGGACAACGAGCCCATCCCGTTTAGGCCGGAGAATCGTCAAGCCGCCTACGATTGGATCGCCGCCACACTCAGGCAGTTCGGTTACGCGCGCTGCATCAAGCAGTTCATCGCCGGCGACGGAAACATCAAGGGCAGGTGTCCATGCCTCTTCTGCGCCCCTCGTACGGCGCTACAGGTCAGAGGTCATCCGTCTGCTGGCAGATATGGTGCTTTGCACGGCACACCCTCCGGCACCACCACCCGCAAGCTGTGTGAACGGGCATTCAAGGTGCATGGGGATGTCCGCTTCGAACGGCTGGCGGGCATTTCCAACAGGCACCTGTACAACCTGCGTCAGCACATGGCCCATCAGACCAAACGCGGATCATTCGGCAAGACCCGCCCGGCCAGGGTTAACATCGGCGAGCGGCGCAAACCCAGCAACGCGCCGCCCGGGCATCACCTCACAAACCACCTTCGTTCAGGCTTATGTCTGGATTGGAAAATACTGCCGTGCGCGCTTCAGACTGCGCGGTAAACGGTAGGATCGGAGATTCCCGCAGCGAGAAATCCCTCGCGCCGCAGACGACATGAATCGCAACGGCCACAGGCGCGCCCCTGCTCGTCCGCCTGGTAACAGGAGACCGTCTGCTCATAATCAACCCCCAGTTGCGTGCCCTGCCGAATGATTTCGGCCTTGCTCATATCCATCAGCGGCGCGTGCAACTTGAGCGGCTTTCCTTCGACGGCAGCCTTGGTTGCCAGATTCGCCATCTGCTCAAAGGCAGAGATAAAAGCGGGACGGCAATCCGGATAACCGGAATAGTCCACCGCGTTGACGCCGATGAAAATATCCTGCGCCTGCAACACTTCCGCCCAGGCCAGCGCCAGGGACAACATGATGGTGTTGCGCGCCGGCACATAAGTGAGCGGGATGCCGCTGCTGGCATGCTCCGGCACCGCGATGCGGTTATCGGTCAGCGCCGAGCCGCCAAAAGCGGTCAGGTCGATGTTGACGACCCGGTGCTCATACGCACCCAGCACGCCGGCGACGCGCTGTGCTGCCGCCAGTTCCGCATGGTGGCGCTGGCCGTAGTCCACGCTCAAGGCATGGCATTGAAAACCCTGTGACCGCGCCATGGCCAACACCGTCGCCGAATCCAGCCCGCCGGACAACAATACAACCGCCCGTTTCATCGTCCCGCCTCGTTGCCCCACAGTAATTTGTGCAACTGCAATTGAAAGCGCACCGGCAGATGATCGCGCAGAATCCATTCGGCCAGTTCTCTGGCGGCGAGTTGCCCTTGCGCCGGGGAAAAGAGCACGCCGCAACGCTCGGCCAATTTGCGTTCGTGCAAAACCCGCTTCGCCCATTGATAATCCGCTTCGTCACACAGCACGAACTTGATTTCGTCCTGCGGTTTGAGTTGTTCCAGATTGCTCCAGTGATTCTTCTCAACCTCGCCGGAAGCGGGCGTCTTGATGTCGAGCACAATCATCACCCGCGCATCAACCGCAGAGATATCGAGCATGCCGCCGGTTTCCAATGAAACGGCATAACCTGCATCACACAAGGTGCGCAGCAGTGGCGGGGAATTTTTTTGCGCCAGCGGCTCGCCGCCGGTCACCGTTACATGGCGCGGCGCATGCCGCGCCACAGCCGCCAGGATCGCGGGCAAGGCCAAGGTTTGTCCGCCGCTGAAAGCGTAGGCGGTATCGCAATAGGAGCAGCGCAACGGGCAGCCGGTCAGACGCACGAACACCGTTGGCAATCCGGCGCGACTGGTTTCACCCTGCAGGGAATAAAAGATTTCGCTGATGCGCAGCGTGTCGGCGGCGGTCTGATTCATGGACTGCGGGGGAAATTATTTGAGCGCGGCCAACCGCTTTTTGGCTTTGTCTGCCGCATCGCTACCGGGGAAACGCCTGATCAGCTGGCCGAGGGTTGCATTGGCCTTGCTTTTTTGTTTCAGCAACAACTGGCTTTCCGCCAGATTCAGCATCGAATCGGATGCGCGCGGATGGTCATCGTGTTTGTCCAGCAGGGTGCCATATGCGCTCGCCGCATTGGCGTAATCGCGGCTGAGGAAATAGGCATTGCCCATCCAGTAATAGACGTTGGCGGCGCGTGCCGATTGCGGATACTGCCGGATAAACTGGCTGAATGCGCTTGCCGCCTCGGTATAGCGTTCGCCGCGATAGAAAGCATAGGCGGCATCGAAGGCCTGATTTTCGCCACCGGGAGGATTCCCGCCTGCTCCGGAAACGGCACGCGAACCCCCTCCAGCCGCATTTTCCAGCGGACGCAGGCGCGAATCGAGATCGGTGTAAAAATCGCGCAGGCGCTTTTCCGAGTCCTGCAGTGAACGTTCTGTCTGCTCAAACTCGCCGTGCTGTTTGCGCCGGTCGGCTGCCTGCATTTCAAGCTGCATTTGCAGGTCGAGAATGGAGCGTACCGCGAGCTTGTTCTGAATCTCGCTCTCGGCCAGACGCTTTTCCAGTTGCACCACGCGTGCCTCGAGTTGCTGCACCGCTTGGCGCGCATCGTCATCAGCAAACAGCCCCGCAAAAGCGGGGCTGCTCACCAAGCACAAACCGCCCAATAAACAGGAGGCCGTCTTCAGCATCTCTACTGCGCGTTGTAGTTGATGTCGGCGCGACGATTCTGCGACCAGCAGGCTTCATTGTGGTCGCTGCAGCGGGGTTTTTCCTCGCCAAAGCTGATCGTTTCAATTTGCATTGCATCGGCACCGCCCAGCACCAGTGCGCGCTTGGTGTTTTCGGCGCGGCGCTGGCCCAGCGCCAGGTTGTATTCGCTGCTGCCGCGTTCATCCGCGTTGCCCGCAACGCGCACGGTCACACTGGGATGGGCGGCAAGAAATTGCGCATGCTGCAGAATCGTGTCGCGGTCGGCGGCTTGCACGGCATCCACATCAAACGGGAAATACACGCTGTTCCTGCTCTGCAGGGCGGCCATCTCGTCCGCCACTGCCTGGCGTGCAGCCTGGGCCTCTGTTGCGGCCTGGGCATCCGCTGCGGCCTGGGCATCCGCCGCCGAAGTGTCAGCCGCGGCTGCCGCATTGCTCACCGGCGCAGCCGCCTCTTCTTTGGGCTTGTTGCTGGCGCAACCGACCAGAAAATTTACCAGGAAAATTGCCAAAATCAGTTTTTTCATTGCATTGACTCCTTCGATTGATCGTTATTTCGGAAACGGGCCCCACATCGGTTCGCGGATGTCTCCGCGCTGGGCAACCATCTTTTGCTTTACCCTGCCATCGCTTGAAACGGTGGACAATATACCACGACCGTTTATTTCTGTGGCAAACAGGATCATTTTTCCGTTCGGGGCAAAACTGGGTTTCTTCTCCCATCCGCCGCCGGTCAGGATCTGGGTTTGGGCGCTGTCAAAGTCCTGCACCGCGATATAGAACAAACCTTCCTTGAACAGGGAAAAGACAAATCCTTTGCCATCCGGCGCTACCCGCGGCGAGAAAGTGCTGCCGCTCTCAAAAGTCAGCCGGGTGACTGTTTCGTCGGCCAGCGACAGGCGGTAAATCTGCGGGCTGCCGCCGCGATCCGAAGTGAACAGCAAATTTTGCCCGTCCGCGGTGAACGCCGGTTCGGTATCGATCTGACTGCCCCGGGTGATCCGGCGCAAGCCCTGGCCATCCCGTCCCACCAGATACAGGTTGGAGCTGCCATCGCGGGTCAGCACCAGTGCCAGCCTGGTGCCGTCCGGGGACCACACCGGCGCGCTATTGCTGCCCGGGAATTCAGCCAGCAGGCGACGCTGGGCGGAGTCGATGGATTGCACATACACCATCGCGCGGTGGCGCTCAAAACTGACATAGGCGATCTGGCGCCCGTCGGGCGACCAGGCCGGCGACATGATCGGCTCTTTCGAGGTCAGCAGGGATTGCTCGCCATAGCCGTCGCTGTCCGCCACCACCAGCCGAAAACCATCCCGGTCGCGGTTCACATACACGATGCGTGTGCTAAACACCCCGGGGCTGCCGGTCAGCCGCTCGTACACCAGGTCCGCGATGCGGTGGGCAATGGCGCGCAGATGCCCCCGCTTTGCCGTCACCACTTGCGCCATCAGTTCCGCGTTGCGCACCACATCGAACAGGCTGAATCTAACCGCGAGCTGGCCGCCGTCAACCTCTTCAATCGAGCCCAACAATAAAGTCTCGGTCCCCTCCCATTCCACCGAACGCACCTCGGACACACTGTGCGGCAACCGGCCGGCAGGATCGACCAGTCTGAACAAGCCGGTGCGCGCCAGGTCGCCGCCCACCACCTCCAGCAGACTGTGCGCGATCAGCGGATCGCCGCCAAAGCGCACCAGCGACAACGGCGTCTGGTGTTCCCCCGCGCCGGTGATCTCGATATTCAATTCCGCCCGTGCCGGGGCGGCAAGCAACAACAGGCTCAGCACAATCCAACGCACTATCAATTATTTCTCCTCGGGTCTGATGGTCAGGCGCAACTCGCGAAATTTCTTCTTCAACAGCGGATCGGTCGGCAGTGGCAGCGGCTGCGCCTTGTAGATGGCGCGCTCGGTCGCCTCGTCGTAAGCCGGGTGGCCGCTGCTTTTCAGCAGCACCGCATCCAGCACCGTGCCGCCGGGCAACAGGGTTACCTTGAACACCGCCTCGGCATTCGGCGCCACATCCGGCGGCATCACGATATTGTGGCGAATCTTGCTGCGAATCATGTCCTCGTAGCGGCCAATCTCGGCTGCCGTGGCGCGCCGCACCTCTTCTCTCACCCGCGCCTGCTCGGCCATCCTGCGCTGCTCCGCCCGTTGTTCCAGTTTGCGCTGCGCTTCCGCCTCCTTGCGGCGGCGCAATTCCTTGGCGCCGGGCTGGGGCGGCGTTTTCTTGACGACTTTCTTGTCGCGCAGCTCGATTTTCGCTTGCGCTGCCACGTGAGGTGGCGCTGCGGGCACTGCTTCGGCTATGGGTTTGGCCGCTTCTTCCGCTTTGGGCGCAGCAACCGGAGCCGGCGCTTCGACAACGGCCACTTCATCCAGCGGCAAACTCTGCCACAGCTCGACCGCAAAACTGTCCGGCGCCCGGTTCTGCCAGCGCACGCCGTATATCAGCAGCGCCAGAAACAGGAGGTGCACGGTGACGGCCAGCATGCCTGCCGCCACCGACCCCGGCTCGCGATAGCGCAGCACGCGGCTCATCGCGTGCGGGTGAGCAGCCCGACTTTTTTGACGCTCTGCTGCTGCAACATATCCATTACCTTGATGACTTCCTCGTAGCGGATTTTTTTGTCGGCGGAGATCACCACGGCCTGCTCGGGATTTTTAAGCAGTTTCTGCTTCAGCATGGCGGTCAACTCATCCTGCGATACGGGCCTTTCCGCGCCGCCGCGCGCATGATCGCGCAGCACCAAGGTCGCGTCTTTTTTGATCATCACTTCCAGCGGCGCCGCGGCAGGTGTCGCCGACTTGCCCACACTGGGCAGATCAATCTGCCCCGGATTCATCATCGGCGCGGTGACCATGAAGATCACCAGCAATACCAGCATCACGTCAATGTAGGGCACGACGTTGATCTGGCTCAGCGGGCGATGGGCGGTGCGGCGCGAATGCATCAGGGCTGCCCCTCCGCCAGGTTTTCTACGAAATTGATCGTCAAGAAATGTCGGCGCAATGCAGCCATGCCCGCACCCACCGCTATCGCGCACCGTGTCATGGCTGCCTCTGCAACACGTTGGAAAACTCCTCGATGAAGCTCTCGAAGCGCGAGGAGAGGCGCGCCACGTCGTGCACATAGCGGTTGTAAGCGACCACCGCAGGGATCGCGGCGAACAGGCCCATCGCGGTCGCCACCAGCGCCTCGGCGATGCCCGGCGCGACCTGCGCCAGTGTCGCCTGCCCCACGCTGGAGAGGCCGCGGAACGCATTCATGATGCCCCACACCGTGCCGAGCAGCCCGATGTATGGGCTGACCGAACCGACCGTCGCCAGAAACGACAGGTGCGACTCGAGATGGTCCATCTCGCGCTGGTAACGCGCGCGCATCGCGCGGCGGGTGCCCTCCATCAGCGCCGCGCCGTCCACGCCATGCGTCTTCTTCAGCTTGACGAATTCGGCGAAGCCTGCGGCGAAGATGTGTTCCAGCCCGCCCTGATCATGGCGCATCTGGCTGGCCGCCTGCTGATACAGCGCGACCAGGTTCGGATTGCTCCAGAACGCATCCTCGAATTCGCGGGTCTGGCGCAGGGCGGCGCGCACCGCGAACAGCTTTATAAATATGTACCACCACGACAGCAGCGAAACCGCCAACAGCAGGGCCATCACCAGCTGCACCGGCAGGCTGGCATTCGCCAGCAGATGAAACAAAGACAAATCCTGCAAAAAATTCATTTCATCAATCCCATTGTTTGCGCAACACTTCCGGCACGCTCACCGGCTTGAAGGTCTGCACGTTCACACACACCAGATGCACTTCAGCCACGGCCAGTTTGTCATTGTCGCGCTGCAACTCCACATCTTCCGTTGAAAAACTGCCGCCGTATTTGTCGTTGCCGTGCGATGGCTCCCGCCCCGATTGCCCCGCAACGCCGTGTCGCCGTCGCACCGTCTGCAACAACATGACACGACTGCGCCCCACCTCTTTAATCCGCGCCGTCACCGCCAGCAGATCATCGAGCAGGGCGGGCTTCAGATAATCCAGTGTGATCGAGCGCACCACGAACACCACGCCCAGCTCTTTCATCAGCCCGGCATTGCTGTAGCCGAAGGTGCGCAACCACTCTGTCCGCGCCCTCTCCATAAAGTTCACATAGGCGGCGTGATAGACCACCCCGCCCGCGTCGGTGTCCTGGAAATACACGCGCACCGGCCAGGAGAAGACCTTGTGCTTACTCATCCCACAATTCCTTGTTGTTGCCGTTGCCGGATGGCCGGATCAAGCCAAAATGCTGGTACGCATTCGCCGTCGCCATGCGCCCGCGCGGCGTGCGCTGCAGATAGCCCTGCTGGATCAGATACGGTTCCAGCACATCCTCGATGGTGTCGCGCTCCTCGCCGATGGCGGCGGCGAGGTTGTCCACGCCCACCGGGCCGCCCATGAATTTCTCGATCACGGTCTGCAACAGTTTTCTATCCATCACGTCCAGGCCGCGCGAATCCACATCCAGCATGGTTAGCGCCGCATCCGCCACTTCGCGCGTGGCATTGCCGTCGGCGCGCACATCGGCATAGTCGCGCACGCGGCGCAGCAAACGGTTGGCGATGCGCGGCGTGCCGCGCGAACGCTTGGCGATCTCCAGCGCGCCGTCCGGCGAGATGGGCAACTCCAGCAAGCCGGAGGAACGGGTCACGATGCGCTGCAATTCTTCC
>CAYTZF010000245.1:0-3812 GCA_964442265.1 uncultured Sideroxydans sp. | reverse complement strand
GCATCCAGCACATCGTAAGGCGGCAGGCTGTCCTGATCGGTCTGGTCCGGTTTCAGTTCGGCGCTGGGCGGGCGGGTGATGATGCGCTCCGGGATGACACGACCCTGCGTGTTGCGCCAGTTTGACAGGCGATAGACCCAGCTCTTGCTCACATCCTTGAGCACCGCGAAGCCGCCCGCCATATCGCCATACAGCGTGGCATATCCCACGGTCATTTCCGATTTGTTGCCGGTCGTCAGCACCAATGATCCGGTCTTGTTCGACAGCGCCATCAGCAACACACCACGGATACGCGCTTGCAGATTCTCTTCGGTGGTATCGGCTGGCAGCCCCTTGAACACTGGCGCAAGCGTGTCTTGCAATGCCGTGAAAATCGGTACGATGTCCAGCTCTTCATACTGCACGCCGAGCAGCTTCACCATCTCGCGCGAGTCGGCTATGCTCATCTGCGCGGTGTAAGGCGACGGCATCATCACCGCGCGCACTTTGTCCGCGCCCAGCGCATCCACCGCCACTGCCAGCGTCAGTGCGGAATCGATGCCGCCGGACATCCCCAGCAGCACGCCGGGAAAACGGTTCTTGCCGATGTAGTCGCGCACGCCAACGCAAAGGGCACGGTAGATGCTGGCCTCATCTTTACCCACCGCCTCGCGCGGCCCGGCAATCAATTGCCCTTCCTGCAACTCGAGCATACCGAGGTATTCATCGAAGGCGGGAAACTGGTGCGTCAGTTCGCCCTTGCCGTCCATCGCGAACGATGCCCCATCAAACACCAGCTCGTCCTGCCCGCCCACCAAATTGGCATAGATCACCGCAAGCCCGGTCTCGCGAATACGGTCACGGATGGTTTCGTAGCGCGTAGCCTGTTTGTCAAAATGATAAGGGGAGGCATTCAGCACCAGCAGCACCTCTGCCCCCGCATCCCGCGCTTTTTTTGCAGCGTGTTCTTCCCAGATATCGGCACAGATATTGATGCCGAATTTCACTCCCTCCAGCTCGAACAAACAAGGCTGGTCGCCCTGTGCAAAATAGCGCACCTCGTCGAACACGCTGTGATTGGGCAATTCATGCTTGTGATAGGTGAAAATGATTTGGCCGTCACGCAACAGTGAAGCTGCATTGAAATGTTGATTGCCCACCCGGTGCGGGTGGCCAACGATGACCGCAATACCCAGGGTCTGTGCAGCCAAAGCCCGCAAAGCAACATCGCAGGCATGGTAGAAACCATCGCGCAACAACAAATCTTCCGGTGGATAACCGCACAAGCTCATTTCCGGCGTCAGCAGGATCGCAACACCCTGCTCTCTGGCCCGATTGGCATAGTCGGCAATCTTTGCGGCGTTTCCAGAGAGGTCACCCAGCAAGCAATTGATTTGCGCAATGGCGATTTTCATATTGGTCTATTTGTCCCACTAAACTCGTTTATTGAATAACGACCTGCTTTGCCGCTTATTCGCGCTTGAGCACCAGCTATTTCGCGTCAGTAAACATTAGCCTGCTCCAGCGTAGCAACCGGCAAATACAGCAACAGCGGACTATCGGTGCGGGCAATGAATCCCAGTTTGGTATATTGACTGTCATTTCCCCTGTATCACCTGGATGTGGGCAATGCCCAGCCTTTGGTAGAGGCGAATCTGCCGCAGCAGCGGCCACCAATCATAAAGAAAAATCTGCATCGGACGCCACATGGCAACCCAGCCGATGATGGTGAGGCTTTCACGCGCGATGCTAAAACCGGTATTGGCGCCATATTTTCCAATGGCATCGGCCGCGAGCAGACACAGGGTAACGAAGAGCACACCGATGGCAAGGCTCATGCGGCCCCGGCGCAGCAAATTTTTCAAGTCGAGGCGCCTGCGCTCGGCCTTGTAAGTGAAGTGGTTATGGATCGCTGCGGTCAACATCTCGCTTGGATCGCCATCTGCCGGCCACTGTTCAAGATGAATGGTGATGTGGAAGCGGCTGCCCGGCGCGTATCCCGCCGCCCAGGTTTCGATGAATGCATTGGCTTCCGGATCCAGATCTTTGTTCAGGAAAGGTGTCGGGTCCATCGAATTGAACAATTGCGCGAGCTCGCGCACCCGCAGTGCCAGGCGATGTACGGGAGCAGGTTTCGAAGATTTGGTCATGGGTAATTTCAGTCCCGCAGTGGTCGAGTCATTTTTATCCTCACGGCGCGAATCCGGCAGGGCATGTTTTCTCAGGCTTGCGGCGGCAAGGCGGTCGGATGTTCCAACTCCACCTGCTCGATGCTGGTAAAACGTTTCGATATCTTCTGGCTGGTGGTATGCACGTCCTGCGCATCTTCGTGCGCTTGGCGGATATGGTCCGCCAGTTTCCTCATACGTTCGTCGAAGCGCCCGAATTCCTTGCCCAGTTTGCCCAGTTCATCCTTGATGATATGCACCTGTTTGCGCGTCTCCACATCCTTCATCACGGCGCGCGCGGTGTTCAGCACCGCCATCAGGGTGGTCGGCGACACGATCCACACACGGCGCTGCATGGCGTAATCCACCACATCGGGATGATGCGCGTGAATCTCGGCGAACACCGCCTCGGCCGGCACGAACATCACCGCACCGTCGGAAGTCACGTTGGGGATGATGTATTTGTCGCCGATGTCATCCACATGTTTTTTGATGTCGGTCCTGAATTGTTTTTCAGCCGCCGATTTTTCTGCCGGGCTCGCCGCCTCGAACATGCGGTGATAGTTCTCCAGTGGAAACTTGGAATCCACCGCCACCATGCCAGTCGGCTCCGGCAGCTTCAGCACGCAGTCGGCACGGGTGCCGTTGGGCAGGGTGTACTGCATCTCGTACGATTGCGGCGGCATAATGTTGCGCACCAGCCCCTCCAGTTGCACTTCACCGAATGCCCCGCGCGAACGCTTGTCACCGAGCAACTCCTGCAAACTCACCATGTTCGTGGTCAGGCCGTCGATCTTTTTCTGCGCCTCGTCGATGGTCGCCAGCCGCGCCATCACGCTGATGAAAGTCTCGTTGGTTTTCTTGAAGCCTTCGTCCAGCCGCTCGTTCACCTTGCCGCCGATCAACTCCAGGCGGCCGTCCACCGTCTTCGATAAAGTTTCGATACTGGTTGCCAGATGCTGTGTGGCATTGCGGAAAGAATTCTGGATCAACTCCTGATCGGCCCGCCCCTGCTCCGCCAATTTCGCCAAGGTCTGCGCCAGCATCTCGCTGCGCAGCAAATCCTGCTTGGCTTGCAGCGCGTTGATCGCATCGCGTGTGGCGCGCAACTCTTCGCCGACAGCAGTGCGCAGACGCTCCGATTCGCCGACCTGCGCCGCAATCAGCCGATCGCCCTGTTTGTTCAAGCCATCGTGCAGGTCGGTGAGCATCGCGCGATGTTGCTGCTCCAACAACTGCGCGGCACGCGCGGGCTGTTTGAACTGCATCGCCAGCAGCACGAGCAGCAGCAGGATCACGACGACGGCGATGAGGATTTCCGGCATGTCAAATTAAAGAAGATTGGGCTGCACGAAGTATAAATGACAAAGGACGCCGCAGCGTCCTTTGTTGTCTTGCGCCGGCGCAGATCAACCCGCCGCGCGCATCGCCTTCTTGCGGTCGAATTCCTTCAGATAACGCTTGCGGATACGGATGGATTTCGGGGTGAGTTCCACCAGTTCGTCGTCGTCGATGAATTCAACGGCCGATTCCAGCGTCAGCTTGATCGCGGTGGTCAAACGCACCGCTTCGTCAGTGCCGGAAGCGCGCACGTTGGTGAGCTTCTTGCCCTTGATCGGATTGACGTTCAGATCGTTGTCGCGGCTGTGGATGCCGATGATCATG
>CAYTZF010000244.1:0-1960 GCA_964442265.1 uncultured Sideroxydans sp. | reverse complement strand
CCTCCTCGCCGACCGCCATTTCGGCGTCGGCTGCGACCAGCTGCTGCTGGTGGAAAAAGCCCGGCGCGACGATGCCGATTTCCGTTACCGCATCTTCAACGCCGACGGCGGCGAGGTGGAGCAATGCGGCAACGGCGCGCGCTGCTTCGTGCGCTTCGTGCATGAGAAGAAGCTCACCGGCAAGAAGGAGATCGTGGTGGAAACCCGGAGCGGCCTGATCTCGCCCCGGCTGGAGGATGACGGGCGCGTCACGGTGAACATGGGTGCGCCGATCTTCGACCCGGCGCGCATTCCCTTCACCAGCGACAGCGATGCGGTCATGCAGCCGCTGGACATCGACGACCGGACGGTGCAGATCACCGCCGTCTCCATGGGCAACCCGCATGCGGTGCAGGTGGTGGATGACGTTGAAAACGCACCCGTCACCAGCCTGGGCCCGCTGATCGAGCGCCATGCGCGCTTCCCCAAACGGGTCAATGCAGGCTTCATGCAGATCCTGGATCGCGGGCACATCAGGTTGCGCGTGTATGAACGCGGCGCCGGCGAAACCCTGTCCTGCGGCACCGGCGCGTGCGCCGCCGTGGTGGCGGGCATCTGCCGCGGCGTGCTGGATGACACCGTGCACGTCGCCACGCGCGGCGGGGCGCTCACCATCCACTGGGCGGGCGCGCAATCGCCGGTGCTGCTGACCGGCCCCGCTGTCACCGTATTCGAAGGCGAGATCAATCTTTAAAAGGTGCAAGGATGAGAGCAGAAGACATCGCAAATTATCTGGCGGATCACCCGCAATTTTTCGAAGACCATGCCGCACTACTGGCCGACATCAATCTGCCGCATCCGCATGGCGGGCGCACCATTTCCCTGGCCGAGCGCCAGTTGCTCACCCTGCGCGAACGCGTGAAGGAACTGGAAAAACAGTTGCGCGAACTGCTGGCGTTTGCCAAAGAGAATGACGCGCTGCAACTCAAGGTGCACCAGTTCAACTGCGCGCTGTTCGGCCCCTTCGACCGCGCCGCGCTGCAATCCCTGGTCACGCACAATCTGCGCGACATCTTCGCCGTGCCGCACAGCGCCCTGCATCTGTGGCGCGACGAACCGCCCAGCGCCGAAGTGCTCGCCTTCGCCGATGAGCACGCGCAACCCGTCTGTGCGCATCACGCCATCGCCGACACGCTGGCCTGGTTCGGCGAGGCCGGCCAGCATCTGCGCTCCTTCGCCTACCTGCCCTTGCGCGCCAACGGCCAGACCATCGGCCTGCTGGTCCTCGCCAGCGAAGACAAGGAGCGTTTCTATCCCGAAATGGGCACGCTGTTTTTGCAGCGTATCGCCGAAACGCTGGGCAGCGCTTTCAGATTGCATGTCTGACGCGCCTGCCACGCTGGAGAGTTATCTCGCCTATCTGCACAACGAGCGCAACTATTCGCCGCTCACCGCCGAGAACTACGCGCGCGACATCCGCCGTTTGTTCAAGCTGGCCGGAACAACACCGCTGCCGGACTTAAAAAGCCATCACATCCGCCGCTACATCGCGCAATTGCACGGCAGCGGCTTATCCGGGCGCTCGCTGGCGCGCGTACTCTCCGCCTGGCGCGGCTTTTACAACTATCTGATGCGCGATCACGGCTGCCAGAACAATCCCTGCGCCGGCCTGCGCGCGCCGAAAGCGCCCAAGACCTTGCCGCAGGCCCTGTCGCCGGACGAGGCGGTGCAACTGGTGGAGATGAAAGTGGAATCGCCGCTGGATGCGCGCGACAAGGCGATGTTCGAGTTGCTCTATTCTTCCGGGCTGCGCCTGGCGGAACTGGTGGGACTCGACGGTGATGTCATGCGCAACAGCCTGGCGTCGCATGAGTTGAGCGTGACCGGCAAAGGCAGCAAGACGCGCATCGTGCCGATGGGCAGCCATGCGGTCGCCGCGCTGCACGCCTGGTTGGCGCTACGCGATCAGATCGCCCAACCG
>CAYTZF010000243.1:0-5770 GCA_964442265.1 uncultured Sideroxydans sp. | reverse complement strand
CCAGATGGGCCAGCTTCTCGGCTTCCAGCTCCTTGAAGCCGCGCGTGGTCATCGCCGGCGTGCCGATGCGGATACCGCTGGTGACGAACGGTTTTTGCGGATCGTTCGGGATGGCGTTCTTGTTGACGGTGATATGGGCTCGACCCAGCGCCGCCTCGGCCTCCTTGCCGGTGATGTGCTTGGCTTGCAGATCGACCAGAAACACGTGGCTGTCGGTGCGGCCCGAGACGATGCGCAGGCCGCGTTCCTGCAACACTTTGGCCATCACCCGCGCGTTGTCTACCACCTGCTTCTGGCAATCCTTGAATTCTTTGCTCGCCGCCTCCTTGAACGCCACCGCCTTGGCGGCGATGACGTGCATCAGCGGGCCGCCCTGGATGCCGGGGAAGATCGCCGAATTCAGCGCCTTTTCATGTTCCGCCTTGGCCATGATGATGCCCCCGCGCGGACCGCGCAGGGTCTTGTGGGTCGTGGTGGTGACGAAATCGGCGATGCCGACCGGGCTCGGGTACACGCCAGCCGCCACCAGTCCGGCGTAGTGCGCCATGTCCACGAACAGATACGCGCCGACGCTGTCGGCGATGGCGCGGAAACGCTTCCAGTCGATCACCAGCGAATACGCGGAAGCCCCCGCCACGATCATCTTCGGCTTGTGTTCGTTGGCCAGCGCCTGCACCTGGTCGTAGTCGATCTCTTCCTTGTCGTTCAGACCATACTGCACGGCGTGGTACAGCTTGCCGCTAATATTCACCGAGGCGCCGTGGGTCAAATGGCCGCCGTGCGCCAGGCTCATGCCGAGAATGGTGTCGCCCGGTTTCAACACGGAGACATAAACGCCCTGATTCGCCTGCGAACCGGAGTGCGGTTGCACGTTGGCATACTCCGCGCCGAACAGCGCCTTGGCGCGGTCGATCGCCATTTGTTCGGCGATATCGACATACTCGCAGCCGCCGTAATAGCGCTTGCCGGGATAGCCTTCGGCATACTTGTTGGTGAGCTGGCTGCCCTGCGCCTCCATCACCGCCGGGCTGGTGTAGTTTTCCGAGGCGATCAGCTCAATGTGATCTTCCTGACGGGCGTTTTCTTTCTGCATCGCCCCCCACAGATCGGGATCGACAATGGCAAGGGTGTTTTTGCGCGAGAACATGGACGGCCTTCCAAAATTAAGGGTGAACGGAAAAGGCGCGCATTTTATCACGCCCTCAATAACAAGGCGTCAGCACTCAAGTCGCCCTTGACTCCGCAGCGAGTTACGCTTGTCCCGCCACCGCCATGCGCTCGATCAGCACCGACGGACAGCGGCGCGCGCCCTGCACCATCACGTCGTTGCCGAGCGCGATGATGCCCCGGTACATCTCTTTCAGATTGCCGGCGATGGTAATTTCCTCCACCGGATACTGGATCTCGCCGTGCTCGACCCAGAAGCCGGCCGCGCCGCGCGAGTAGTCGCCGCTCACCGCATTCACCCCGTGCCCGAGCAGTTCGGTGACAATCAGTCCGCGCCCCATCTGGCGCACCAGTGCGGCAAAATCCTGCCCGCCCGGGCGCACCAGCAGATTGTGCGTACCGCCGGCGTTGCCGGTGGTCTGCATGCCCAGCTTGCGCGCGCTGTAGCTGGAGAGGAAATAGCCGCGCAGCACGCCCTCCGCGACGATGGCGCGGCGTTGCGTGCGCACGCCTTCGTTGTCGAACGGGCTACTACCGAGACCGCGCGCAATGTCGGGCACATCATCGATGTGAACGATTCCGGAAAACACTTGCTGCTCCAGATGGTCGAGCAGGAATGAGGATTTGCGGTACAGGCTGCCGCCGCTGACCGCGCCGACAAAATGTCCGAACAGGCTGGCCGCCACCGGCGCCTCGAACAGCACCGGGCACTGCAGGGTCGGCAGCTTGCGCGCCTTGAGACGGCGCACGGTGCGTTCGGCGGCGATGCGCCCGATCTCTTCCACTTTGAGAATGTCGGCAGGATGGCGCGCCGTGCTGTACCAGTAGTCGCGCTGCATCGCGGCACCTTTGCCGGCGATCACCGAACAGCTCACGCTGTGGCGCGACGAGGCGTAGCCGCCGTTGAAGCCAAGACTGTTCGCCAGCACGAAACTGCCGCTGCCGAGACTGACGCTGGCGCCCTCGGAATTGACGATGCGGCGGTCGGCGGCGAAGGCGGCGCTCTCGCACTCGCGCGCCAGCTCGACGGCCTGCGCCACATCGAGCGGCCACGGGTGATACAGATCCAGATCCGGCCATTCGCGCGCCAACAGCGCTTCCTCCGGCAGACCGGCACAATCATCCTCGGCGGTGAAGCGCGCGATGTTCAGCGCCGCCTGCACCGTGTCGCGCATCGCCTGGCGGGAAAAATCCGAGGTGCTCGCGTGGCCGCGCCGCCGCCCCAGATAAACCGTCACGCCCAGTCCTTTGTCGCGGTTGTATTCGATCGTTTCGATCTCGCCCTGGCGCACATTGACCGATTGCCCGAGACCGGCCGACACTTCGGCAACACTGGCCGAAGCGCCCTGCTTGCGCGCGTAAGCGATAATGTCGGCAGCCAGTTCGCGCAAGGCATCCGGCGCAGTTTCGCGGTTTTTGACAGAGGTGGGCATAAAATTTTCAGTCGGACGGGGACGGCAGGGGCGCTATCATACCAACATCGCGACAGACCCCGGCAGCCATGATGAACCCATCCGATACCACTACAGACCTGGAGCAGGTACTGCCTCCCAGCAAGACCAAAATCAAAAAACAGATGCATGATCTGCAAGACCTGGGCAAACAACTGACCGAATTGCCCAAGGACAAATGGCGCGCACTCGACTTGCCGGAAGCCCTGCTCGAAGCGCTGGCCGACTACAAACGCATCACCAAGTTCGGCGCGCAAAAACGCCAGCTGCAATACATCGGCAAGCTGATGCGCGAAGTCGAGACCGCGCCGATTCTGGCCAAGCTGGACGCGTGGAACGGCACCTCGCGCGAGCACACGGCCTGGCTGCACCAGGTCGAGCAGTGGCGCGACCGTCTGCTGGAAGACAGTGCCGCACTGACCACTTTGCTCGCGCAATATCCGCAAGCCGACGCGCAACGCCTGCGCGCGCTGATCCGCAATGCGCAGAAAGAAAAGGAACTGGCGAAGCCGCCGAAGGCCTACCGCGAAATCTTCCAGTTGCTGCGCGAGATCATTCCGGCACCCTGAATCAGAATCTGACTCACGCGGAGACGCGGAGGGCGCGGAGCAAGCCAATGCACTTTGCCAAAAGGCAAGAGGTTCGTTTCATTTTTTGTTGAATTTCTCCGCGCCCTCCGCGTCTCCGCGTGACCAAGTTTTTTGGGCAAAACCGACTACAGAATTGAACATGAGCAAACTCCTCCCCCACATCACGCTCGACAGCGGGCCCGATCCCCGCCACAGCATCATCTGGCTGCACGGACTGGGCGCCAGCGGCGAGGATTTCGTGCCGGTGGCACAGGCGCTGGATTTGCCGCAGGCGATGCGCTTCATCTTTCCGCACGCGCCGCAACGCCCGGTCACGATCAATGGCGGCTACGTGATGCCGGCCTGGTATGACATCGCCGGCAGCGAGATCGATGCGAAACAGGATGCGGCAGGGATCGCCGCTTCGCGCCGCGAGATCGAAAAACTGATCGCCCGGGAAGTGGCGCGCGGTATTGCGCCGGCGCGCATTTTTTTGGCGGGATTTTCCCAGGGCGGGGCGGTCGCCCTCCACTGCGGACTCCATGCAAGGGAAAATCTGGGCGGAATCCTGGCGCTGTCAACCTATCTGCCGCTGGCAGACGCCACCCGCGCCACCGATATCAGCACCGCGCGGGACACGCCGGTCTTCATGGCGCACGGCACGCTGGATTCGGTTGTTCCCTATTCGCTGGGCAAGCAGTCCGCTGCCCGCCTGCAACGGCTCGGATGCGCGATCGAGTGGCACGAATACCCGATACAGCACACCCTGTGCCCCGAGGAAATCCGCGACATCAGCGGGTGGCTGGCACGACAGATCACCCTAAACCGGTAGCCGCCACTGCGGATTGGCGCGACCCGTCGCCGATTCAAAGCCTGCGTTTCATCCGTGCGCATCTGTGACGAGCCGTGGCGGACGGGTTTTCAACATCATTCTTCGTTGCTGCCATCCTGCTCCATCATGCGGTATCGCGCCAGATCGTAGTCCGCGCCCTGCTCTACCAGCGCCAGCGGCAACAGCAGATATTCCTTTCCTTCCACCTGCATCTTGAGGCTGCGCGTGGGAACGAACGCATCCTGTTTCTGCAACAACCACGCCTCGCCGCTGCTGTCGTGCGGGCGATTCAGATAGATGCCGATCTGCATGCCGGTTTCGGCGGAGCTGGCCGCGTCGAGCAAGGGCACGCCGACAATGCGCGGACTCAACACTTCGATGCCGATATGCAAATTGCCTTCGAGATCGCGGCTCAAGCGCCGCACCACGCCCGCCCCCCAGTGCGATATCCCCTCCGGCTGGCTGCCCAGCAGGGTGCCGATGCGCACCCCGCCCGCCCGCGCGACCGGCAACACGCTTCTGAAGCCGGTGGCGCTGATATCCTCAATCTCCCACACTTCGCTTTCTTCCGCGCCAAAACTCAGCCCGACATCGGAGCGCTCCAGCATCTGGCTGAATCCGTTAGCGACTTTGAGATTGACCTTGATCTTGCGCCGGGGGGTGCGCCGCGTCGGCGGCGGCAACGTCAGGATTTGCAGCAGGCGCTGTGCAATATCCCGCACCTGCTCCACCTCGTAACGGGCGCCGTATAAATTCAAGCCGTCGGGAATAATGCCCTTGTCCAGTGTCTTCAGCATATCGGCCAGCAGCTGGCGGACGCCGTCCGCCGCGACAAAACGCAAACCGGGGTGGATGGTCGCGCCGACAGTGGCGCGCATCGGCGGAGTCGGCTGGGCCATATCGACGGCGAACAACTCGGTTCCGGCATAGGAACGGGAAACGGCGGCCCCTTTGCCAAGCGCGGCAAACAGGCGTTCGGCGATATGCTCCTGCATCGGGCTTAAACTGCCCGCGCTGCTTCCATACCAAAGCACCAGCACGGCAAACAATTCGCCCACGCTGGTATTGGTGCCGGGGTAAAGCATGACCGGCTCAGCCAGTCCCTCGTGCGACTGGGCCAGGGTGTAATACGCCGCCAGACGGTGCCACAACGCGGGATCGACCATGGCGTAGCGCGCGCCTGCCATTTTCAGGCGTCCAATAATGGCATGGATGCCGCGCGCGCACAGCAGGGGCACCTCCTGCTTGATCGAGGCCGCCCCCCTGGCGCCGTCGCGATAGCGCGACAGGACATCGAAATGACAGGCCTCGCTGCGCGTGTAGTAAGTGTCGAGCAGCCCCCACAGGCGGTTTTCCTGGAAATGCGACAGGGGTTGCGGGGCAAAATAATCATGCTGCAGCTTGCGCAGATGGGCTTGCGCCGCCTGGTCAAACAGGCGCAACACCGCCCACTGGTGATCGAGGCGAAAATCATCCGCCCGCTCGCAGATCGCCTCTGCCCAGTCGCTGATTTCCTGCAACGCCCTGAGCGAATCACTTTTCGGAATGTCATCCAGCAAAGCTTGCGCAGACTTGATTTCCGCCAGCGGATGATCCGACTTTTTGCCAAATAAACCCAACACCGCCCCCGTTTTCCCGACTGATTTAACCAACATCCCCGCGCAATATAAGCACAGATCGCGCCCGCTGCCTATATGCCAAAAGGTCTATATCCCGCCCGCCAATGCATGGCGTGAGCGGCAATATGGAAT
>CAYTZF010000242.1:0-3997 GCA_964442265.1 uncultured Sideroxydans sp. | reverse complement strand
GAAATATCCTGGAAGGCCACCACCAACTTTTCCAACTTTCCATTTTCGCTGTACGCAGCTTTGGAAACGAGGGCCACCGGAAAAACCGAGCCATCCTTGCGCGTAAAGACCTGGTCGTCCATGTGCGCCACACCTGTTTCCCTGACGTAATGGAATATCGGGCAGTCTCGGGCAGGTAGCGCGATGCCTTCAGCCGTTTGAGTATGAATCGTGTCGTGCACGGGTTTGCCCATAAACTCAGCACGCCCCCACCCCAGCAACCTTTCGGCTTCGGCATTCATGTATATGCAGAGGCCATCAGCATCCTGCACATACAGCCCTTCGCCCAAGGTTTCGCTGATGCGCTCATAGAAGGCGCGCTGTGATTCCATCTGCGCATCCAATTCCTTACGCGCCGTAATGTCCGTGCGAATGGAAACATAGCGCAGTGGTTTGCCCTGCACATCCATGAACGGCACGATGGTCGAATCCACCCAGTAAAACGATCCATCCTTGCGCCGATTTTTTACCTCGCCCTGCCACACCTGCCCATGGCCGATGGTCGCCCACATTTCCCTGAAAAAACTGCCGGGGTGATAACCCGAATTCAGCACGCGATGGTCTTGCCCCAACAATTCCTCACGGGGGTATTGGCTCACCTCGCTGAACTTGTCATTGGTGTAGAGAATTTTTCCGCTGCGGTCGGCGATGCTGACGATGGAGTGTTGATCGAGTGCAAATTTTTGAAATTCCAATTCACGTAAAGACTCATTCAAGATGCGTCCTGAGCGTTGTAACTTCGCCAACACCCAGGCCACGTAACCCAACATCAAGGCTGATAACAGGGCCAAGGCAAATTTGTAACGAGCGGCATGCTGTTCACGCTGGGTGAATAAGCCGCCATAAAGCCGGAACATCGCATCCGCTTGCGCGTCGGTTTCTGCGTGGGTGATGTCACGCACAAAGTCATCGACTTCAGTCCTGTACGACAAAATAATGTCCACATGTTTGGCAAGTTCAACTATCCCGGCATCTTGTGGGCTTGCCTTCTTCAAGGTAGCCAACGTTTTTTCGATGCTGGCGATAAGCGTTGGGCTGGCATGTTGGTCAAACAGCAAGACCTCATCCAACAAGTCGTGCAATTGCGCCGCGCGGCTCGAACCCGCTGCTGCGCGCGCCAGCGAGGCATGTGCCGCCAAGGGAAAATAGCGCAGTGAATTGCGTAACACCGCGTTGTGCGATTTGAACTGCTCGATCTGCCCGGATTTCTGGTCGAACAAGTGACGGTAGTTCGTGAATGCTTGCTGAATTTTGGTTTCGCCCTGGCTGAAGAAATCCGGCTTGTCTTGTCTCAAGGCCTGTAATAGCCGTTCGATTTCCTGCTGTGTGCCCACTAGCAGATCGTAATTCTTGAGCTGCCCATAGCGTGCCTGCAACACGTATTGATTCAGGCGCGCGTCTTGTTGGCGCAGTTGCTCAAAGTGCTGCACCGTGCGCATGTGCAGCTCTATATCCACCTGTGTAGATTGCAGATACAACCAAACCAAGGCGACTAATGCAGCCAACCATAGCCCGTCTTTCCACAGCGGAAGTTTCATAGCGGTTGCCCCGCCAGCTCACCCGTCAAGCTACGCAAGAAGGCAGCGATATCGTTCAAATCCCCGGCTGGCATGGCGCGCCCCAACTGATACTTCACCATAACGGCAATCGCCTCTTCCAATGTGGCCGCATTGCCATCGTGAAAATACGGCGCAGTGAGTGCCACATTGCGCAAGCTGGGCACGCGAAATTCATGCAAACTTTCGGGATTGTGATTGACGTTAAAGCGGCCGTTATCCGCCTCCGTCACATTGCCTCGATCCGCGAAGTAATCACCCATCAGCCCCATCTTTTCAAACATATTGCCGCCCAGATTCACGCCCTGATGGCAACTGGCACAACCATACGATTGGAATAAGTCATAACCGTGTTTTTCTGGCGCGGTCAGTGCGGCGGCATTGCCCTGCAAAAATTGATCGAAACGGGAATTGGGAGTGATGAGCGAACGCTCAAACGTGGCAATGGCATCCTTGATGTTGGTCGCCGTCATGCCCCCGGCATACAGCTTGCTGAACGCGGCGGGATAGGCCGCATCTTTGCCCAGTTTTTTTAACACCAGCGGCCAGTTCGCCGCCATTTCCTTGGGGTGATTCACCGGTCCTTCCACCTGCGCCTCCAGCGAGGCCGCACGTCCATCCCAGAACTGCACAAAGTTAAAGCCGCTATTCAAAACGGTCGGCGCATTCACGCTCCCCACCCCGCCATTCACTCCCACTGAGCGATAGCGGTTATCGGTGCCACCCGCACTCAACACATGGCAACTGGCACAACTGATTGTGTCGTCTAACGACAGGCGCACATCGTTAAACAGCCGCGCCCCCAAGGCCACTTTATCGCCATCCAATTTCAATTGGAGTGGCAGGGGTTGCGTCACCTCAAAACCAGGCTTGAGTTGCGCCAAGGGGGCAGGCCACTGCGTCACAGTTTGCTGCGTTCCACCCCCCTGTAACAGCCACCCCAGCAACCCTGCCACCAATACCAGCAAGGCAACCGGGACAAGCGGTTTGGACTTAATCCAGCGTACGGTCTCTGAGTTCAATTTGTTCATCCACGAATTGGTTTTTGATCGCCAGCACATTGTCAAAGTCAGTGAAGAAAGCCTCGACGCCAGCGGGGTCAAAATGTTTGCCCGCCCCGTCACGAATCAATTCAGTCGCTTTTTCAATGCTCCAGGCTTTTTTGTAAGGACGCTCCGAAGTCAGCGCATCGAACACATCAGCGACCGCCACGATGCGCCCGAACAGAGGAATCTCCTCCCCCGCCAATCCGCGCGGATAACCGCTGCCGTCGAACTTCTCATGGTGGGTATGGGCGATTACTGCGGCAACCTTCAATAAAGGCGAGCTGCTGGTATCGAGTATCTGTGCGCCTATCACCGCGTGTTGTTTCATGATGGAAAATTCTTCTTCCGTCAGCTTGCCGGGCTTGAGCAAAATCATATCGGCGATGCCGACTTTGCCGATGTCGTGCATCGGTGCAGATTCCAGCAATAACTCTTGTTGCTCAAGCGACAAGCCCAGTACGCGGGCAATATGCTTTGAGTAATGTGCCATGCGCAGAATATGCGCACCCGTTTCAGGATCACGATATTCAGCCGCTTTGGCCAAGGTAAATATCATCTCGCGCTCTTGCGCCACAATTTGTGCAGTCGCTTTGCGCACCTCATCGGCCAACCAACTTGCGCGATCCGCCAGGTTTTTATGGCTCTGGCGCAACGCCAGCATATTTTTGGCTCGGGCTAAAAATTCGGTATTGTCCAACGGCTTGTTCAGGAAATCTGTCACGCCCTGTTGCAAGGCCTGATGGCGCAACTCGCTCTCGTGATTGGCGGTGACCATCAGTATCGGCACGTCGGGGTAACGTGCGCGGAAGCGCGCGGTCAATTCGACACCGCTCAACTTTGGCATCATGTAATCCACAATCAGCAAATCCGGCTCATGCGCCAAACACCACTCCAGCCCGGCCAACGGATCGGTGAAGCAGACTGGTTCACAATCCTGCAATTTGCGCACCAGATGCTGCAACAACGTCACATTGATCTGAGCGTCATCGATGATAACCACCTTCATATTTACTCCCTCACAGATGCTCAAGCGCATCCCGATCTTCTATCGGCAGTCTCGCGCCAAACTTTAATAGAAGTTGACTGTGCAATGAATTCAACCACCTGCGTTGCCACGCCGCAATTCGGATTTAACCCGACAGCGCGGCCGGATCAAGCTCCCTCGGCACCGGCAGGTCGTGCGGTTGCACGGGTTTATTGCCGCCGGTCTTTTGATAGCGGCGCAACTGATAGACATAGGCCAGCACTTCGGCCACGGCGGTGTAGAGCGCCTCGGGAATCGCCGCGCCCAGCTCGCAATGCTTGTGCAACGCGCGCGCCAGCGGTGGCGCTTCGAGGATGGGCACATTGTTCTGC
>CAYTZF010000241.1:0-2119 GCA_964442265.1 uncultured Sideroxydans sp. | reverse complement strand
GGCATGAAACCGACAGCGCCGATTGTTTCCGGCGGCATGAACGCGTTGCGTCTGCCGGGTTTCTTCAAGAACCTCGGACACGGCAACGTGATCAACACGGCAGGCGGCGGATCTTACGGCCACATCGACTCGCCGGCGGCTGGCGCGATCTCTCTGCGTCAGGCCTACAACTGCTGGAAAGAAGGTGCGGATCCGATCGAATACGCCAAGGAACACAAAGAGTTCGCCCGCGCATTTGAGTCCTTCCCCAAGGATTCCGACAAGCTGTTCCCGGGCTGGCGCGAAAAGCTGGGCGTGCACAAATAAGTTCGGTTGATAGAGCTGCAGTGAAACTCGCCCCCACTTGCTGGGGGCGTTTTTTTCCAGAATTCAATACCGTTCGGTGTGCATCAATGCGCACGGAACAGGAGTCGAAAATGACCAACAAAGACCAGTACAAAGTCGGCAAAGAGCCTTTCTATCAAGCCCAGAGCGACGAAGTGGCGCTGTACGAAGCCGCTTACGCCGCGCGTTTGCCGGTGATGGTGAAAGGGCCGACCGGCTGCGGAAAATCGCGCTTTGTCGAATACATGGCGTGGAAGCTGAACAAGCCGCTCATCACCGTGGCCTGCAACGAAGACATGACGGCCAGCGATCTGGTCGGGCGATATCTGCTGGATGCCAACGGCACGCGCTGGCTGGACGGGCCGCTGACCACGGCGGCGCGCATCGGCGCCATCTGTTATCTCGACGAGATCGTCGAAGCGCGCCAGGACACCACGGTGGTGATTCACCCGCTGACCGATCACCGTCGCACGTTGCCGCTGGACAAGAAAGGCGAGCTGATTGAAGCGCACCCGGATTTTCAACTGGTGATTTCCTACAACCCCGGCTACCAGAGCCTGATGAAGGACCTGAAGCAATCGACCAAGCAGCGTTTTGTCGGCTTTGATTTCGATTACCCGGCGGCCAACCTCGAGGCCGAGATTCTGGGCAAGGAAACCGGCATCGAAGTCAGTCTTGCCGCACAACTGGTGAAGATCGGCCAGGCCGCGCGCAACCTCAAAGGGCACGGTCTGGACGAAGGCATCTCAACCCGTTTGCTGGTGTACGCGGCAACCCTGATCAAGGGCGGGGTGGAGGCCAAAGCGGCCTGCCGCATGGCACTGGTGCGTCCGATCACGGACGATGCGGATATCCGCGACACCCTTGATCACGCGATTGCAGCCACGTTTGCCTGAATCATGCCCGCACCCGTGATCGAGATCCCCGCAGACCTTCAGTCCTATTGGACTGAATTGGGTTGCGGATTTCCGCGCGTCGCTGAAATGTTTCCCGATTGCATGCGCAATGCCCTGGCGAAATTGTCAGCCGAAGGGGTGACGGCGTATATCGAGCACGCCAGATATTTGGGCAAGATGGGACGCGGCGCCGAACCCATTTTGATTTTTCTGGAAGAATGGCCAGACACCGCCGAAATCATCGGTGAAGACAGCCTGCTCGACATCATGTCGTTCATTCACAAGATGTCGCGCTCTCCCAACAGCAAAGCCATCGCGCCCTTCCTGCAATCATTGCCCGCCACCGCGCGCAGGCTGCCCACACGCGACCAGTTGAGCGATTACCTTTCCATCGCGCTGGACATGATGGAGCGCACCACAAGCTCGGTTCATGGCATCCACCAAACCTTTCCCAGCCCCGGCCTGCCGGAGATGTTCAAGCACATTGCAACATTGCTCGGGCAGCTTTCATTGCACGGCCTGAAAAACTGGGTGGATTACGGCGTGCGTTTTTACAATGACCACCCCGATCGCCAGGCCGAGTATTTCGGCCTGCAATCGGCGGATAGTCTGGCCGTGTTGCAACGCGAACGCCACGGCACCCTGCTGGTGGATAACGAGCGCAAATTGAGCCTGTACCTGCGCGGCTTGTGGCAAGACGAAGACCTGCTCATTCCCTACTCGTGCGCCTTCGATGAGTTGCGCAAACCCATTCCCTATTTCGACAAACTGGGGATTCGGTTGCCGGATGTGTATGACGATGCGCATGGCCTGTCGGGTCTTGAGCGTTACCGCGCCACCCTGGCCCACATGATGGGGCATCGCCGTTGGTCGCGTGCCATCATCGCCGACAACCTGAG
>CAYTZF010000240.1:0-4297 GCA_964442265.1 uncultured Sideroxydans sp. | reverse complement strand
CATGTCCAGCATGCGGTCGGCTTCGTCCAGCACCAGCATTTCCAGACGCGAGAAGTCGATGCGGCCGCGCTCGATATGGTCGATCAGACGGCCCGGCGTGGCGACCAGAATGTCGACGAAGCCGGACAGCAATTTGTTCTGTAGCGGGTAGGGCATGCCGCCGAGGATGCTCACGACCTTGATGCGCATGTTCTTGCCGTATTTGCTGGCGGCATCGGATACCTGTTGTGCCAGTTCGCGCGTCGGGGTCAGCACCAGAATGCGCGGGCCTTTGCTGCGCACGGCAGATTCGACAGACAGTTTTTGCAAGGCGGGGAGGATGAAGGCGGCGGTCTTGCCGGTGCCGGTCTGGGCGGAGGCCATCAGGTCCTGTCCGGCCAGCGCGGCGGGGATGGCTTGCGCCTGGATCGGGGTCGGCACGGTATAGCCGGATTCTTCGACCGCTTTCAGGATCGCCGGCGCCAGGTTCAGGGAGGCAAAAGTGGCCACGGTTTCAGTGACCGCGGGAGCCGTCGTTGCAATAATATTTTCAGACAAAATAATTCCTCTATTTTTAAAAACAAAGCGCATGCGCGGCGCAAGGCCACACAATGAAATTCAGTAGGGGGGTAATGCAAAAACCTCTACCGGCGCAAACAAACATCGTCGCTAACCGGTGAAGCTTGGCGCATCCATTTAAAAGCAGATGCAGAGGGTCAGGAAACGATGAACTCAATGCCGCCCTGTGAGCGGCAAGACGTGCATTATACGGACGGAAGGCGAAATAGCCAGCGATATTTTGGTGCCGGTTCAATAGACTTGAAATTCATGCCGCCATCCCCATCTCTGGCGCGGCCTGTTTTATTTACGCACAAGGAGAATTCAACAATGACTGCCAGCACCACCGCCAACCGCGAAACCATGGGTTTCCAGACCGAAGTACAACAGCTGCTACAGCTGATGATCCATTCACTCTATTCCAACCGCGAGATTTTTCTGCGCGAACTGGTTTCCAACGCGTCCGATGCCTGCGACAAATTGCGCTTCGAGGGGCTGCACAACCCGGCCCTGTTCGAGGAAGATTCCGAACTTGCGATCCGCATCTTCTTTGACAAGGACGCGCGCACGCTGACCATCAGCGATAACGGCATTGGCATGAACCGCGACGAGGTGATTGCCAATCTGGGCACCATCGCCAAGTCCGGCACGCGCGAGTTCTTCAGCAGTCTCTCCGGCGACCAGCAGAAAGATGCGAATCTGATCGGGCAATTTGGCGTCGGTTTCTATTCCGCTTTCATCGTGGCGGACAAAGTGGTGGTGCTGACCCGCCGCGCCGGTGAACAACCCGACCAGGGTGTGCGCTGGGAATCGGACGGCGGTGGCGAGTTCGATATCGAGATGGTGAACAAACCGGCGCGCGGCACCGAAATCACCCTGCATTTGCGCGAGGGGCAGGACGATTTGCTGGCCGGTTACAGGCTGCGCGAGATCATTCGCAAATATTCCAACCACATCGTGCAGCCCATCCTGATGAAGAAGGAAGAATGGAAAGACGGCGCGCAGCAAATCAGCGACGAAGATGAAACGGTAAATCAGGCCTCGGCGCTGTGGGCGCGCGGCAAGAACGACATCAGCGAAGAAGAATACAAGGAGTTCTACAAGCACGTCGGCCACGACTACGACGAGCCGCTGGCCTGGAGCCACGCGCGCGTCGAGGGGCGGCAGGAATACACCCAGCTGCTGTACATCCCCAAACACGCGCCGTTCGATCTGTGGGACCGCAACGCGCGCCACGGCATCAAGCTGTACGTGCGGCGCGTGTTCATTATGGACGATGCCGAACAACTGATGCCGCTGTACCTGCGCTTCGTGCGCGGGGTGGTGGATTCCGCCGACCTGCCGCTTAACGTGTCGCGCGAAATATTGCAGGAATCGAAGGACATCGAGGCGATCCGCAAAGGTTGCAGTGGCAAAGTGCTGGGACTGCTGGCCGACATGGCAGAAAAAGAGCCGGAGAAATATGCCGTTTTCTGGAAGGAGTTCGGCAAGGTGCTGAAAGAGGGCGTGGGCGAGGATTTCGCCAACAAGGACAAGATCGCCGCGCTGCTGCGTTTTGCCTCTACCCATGCCGATACGCCGGATGAAACGGTGTCGTTCAAGGATTACATCGCGCGCATGAAGGACGGCCAGGACAAAATTTATTACGTCACCGCCGAGACCTTCAACGCCGCGAAGAATAGCCCGCATCTGGAAGTGTTCCGCAAGAAGGGCATCGAAGTGTTGCTGTTGTCCGACCGCGTGGACGAGTGGGCATTGAGCTATCTGACCGAATTCGACGGCAAGCAACTGGCTTCCGTCGCCAAAGGCGGCCTCGATCTGGGTAAGCTTGAAGACGAAGAAGAAAAAAAGGCACAGGAAAAGCAGGCGGGCGAGATGAAGCCTTTGCTCGAAAAGATCAAAGCCAGCCTCGGTGACAAGGTTAAGGAAGTGCGCGTTACCCACCGCCTGACCGATTCGCCCGCCTGTCTGGTCGCCGACGAACACGACATGAGCACCAACCTCGCGCGCATGCTCAAGGCCGCCGGCCAGAATGCGCCTGCAACCCAGCCCATTCTGGAAATCAACCCGCAACACCCGGTAGTCGCCCGTCTGCAGACAGAAGAACAACACTTCGACGACTGGGCCGCTGTGCTGTTCGACCAAGCCCTGCTGGCCGAAGGCGGCCAGCTTGACGATCCGGCGACTTTCGTCAAGCGTATCAACCAGTTGATGCTGGAGATGGGGAAGTAAGCGACAGGTCTCTGTTTATCCAACAAAACGGGCATTCACGAATGCCCGTTTTTGTTTTGAACGGGTCGGCGGCTGCGCCTGGGGCACCTGTGTGCCGGGTTGAGGCGCAGAGTAAGCATCGTATTTCGGCGGCGCTTCGGATAGAATGCCGCCCACTTTAAAAACGACGCAGGCATTCATTGTGGCATTGATCGTACAGAAATATGGCGGCACTTCGGTGGGCAGCCCGGAGCGCATCAAAAACGTCGCGCAGCGTATCGCAAAATACCAGGTACAGGGACATCAGGTCGTGGTGGTGGTCTCCGCCATGAGCGGCGAAACCAACCGCCTGATCGCGCTGGCTAAAGAGATCCAGAGCGACCCCGATCCGCGCGAGCTGGATGTCGTCATCTCCACCGGCGAACAGGTCACCATCGGTTTACTTGCTATGGCGCTTAAAGATCTGGGGCTAAAAGCAAAAAGCTACACCGGCGCGCAAGTCAAGATCTTGACCGACAGCGCCCACACCAAGGCGCGCATCGTCAGTATCGACGAGGAGAACATGCGCAATGATCTGGATGCCGGCAATATCCTGATCGTCGCCGGATTCCAGGGGATGGACGAGGAAGGCAACATCACCACGCTGGGGCGCGGCGGTTCGGACACCACCGGCGTTGCCATCGCGGCGGCGCTGAATGCCGACGAATGCCAAATTTACACCGATGTGGACGGCGTCTATACCACCGACCCGCGCGTGGTGCCCGAGGCGCGCCGCCTGAAGCGCATCACCTTCGAGGAGATGCTGGAAATGGCCAGCCTCGGCTCCAAGGTTTTGCAGATACGCTCGGTCGAGTTCGCCGGCAAATATAAAGTCCAACTGCGCGTGCTTTCCAGCTTCGAGGAAGAAGGCGAAGGCACACTGATCACTTTCGAGGAAAACGACAAAATGGAACAGGCCATCATTTCGGGGATCGCGTTCAATCGCGACGAAGCCAAGATAACCGTACTCGGCGTGCCGGATAAACCGGGTATCGCCTACCAGGTGCTGGGGGCGGTGGCGGATGCCAACATCGACGTGGATATGATCATCCAGAACGTCGGCGTTGATGGCTCGACCGACTTTTCGTTCACGGTGCATCGCAATGAATTTGCCAAGGCGATGGACATCCTGAAAAACAAAGTGCAACCGCACATCGGCGCGCGCGATGTGGTGGGCGACGACAAGACTGCGAAAGTCTCCGTGGTCGGCGTCGGCATGCGTTCCCACGTCGGCATCGCCAGCAAAATGTTCCGCATCCTGGCGGAAGAGGGCATCAATATCCAGATGATCTCCACCTCCGAAATCAAGATATCCGTGGTCATCGACGAGAAATATCTGGAGCTGGCTGTGCGAGTTCTGCACAAAGCCTTCGATCTGGAGCAGGAAGAAGCATAAAACGTTTGACCGGGGCAGGTCGAATCAGTATCATGCGCGCCTCTTCGGAGAGGTGGCCGAGAGGTCGAAGGCACGCCCCTGCTAAGGGCGCATACGAGCTTAAACTTGTATCGA
>CAYTZF010000239.1:0-10382 GCA_964442265.1 uncultured Sideroxydans sp. | reverse complement strand
AATGGAAAGCTTTGCCTCCCTGTTTGAAGAAAGCCTGAACCGCAAGGAAATGCGCGCAGGTGAACTGATCACCGCCCAAGTCGTTCGCGTCGAGCAGAACGTGGTGGTGGTGAATGCCGGACTGAAGTCCGAAAGTTATATCCCCGTTGAAGAATTCAAGGACGCAGCGGGCAACATCGAAGTCAAGGCCGGTGACTTTACAACCGTGGCGATCGAATCGCTGGAAAACGGTTACGGCGAAACGCGCCTGTCGCGTGAAAAAGCCAAGCGCCTGGCTGCCTGGATCGATCTGGAGCAGGCGATGGAAGAAGGCCGCATCGTCGAAGGTTACGTCAGCGGCAAGGTCAAGGGTGGTCTGACCGCGATGGTCAACGGTATCCGCGCCTTCCTGCCCGGCTCGCTGGTGGACATTCGTCCGGTAAAAGACACCACGCCGTACGAAAACAAGACCATGGAGCTCAAGGTCATCAAGCTGGATCGCAAGCGCAACAACGTGGTGGTGTCGCGCCGCGCCGTGCTGGAAGAAACCATGGGTGCGGATCGTGAATCCCTGCTGGAAAACCTCAAGGAAGGCGCAGTGGTCAAGGGTGTCGTCAAAAACATCACCGACTACGGTGCATTCGTTGACCTGGGCGGCATCGATGGCTTGCTGCACATCACCGATCTGGCATGGCGCCGCGTGAAGCATCCCTCCGAGGTGCTGACTGTGGGCGACGAAATCGAGGCCAAGATCCTCAAATTCGACCAGGAAAAGAACCGCGTTTCCCTCGGCATCAAGCAGATGGGCGACGATCCGTGGAATGGTCTGGCCCGCCGCTATCCGCAAGGCACCCGCCTGTTTGGCAAGGTGACCAACCTGACCGACTACGGTGCCTTTGTCGAGATCGAGCAGGGCATCGAAGGTCTGGTGCACGTGTCCGAAATGGACTGGACCAACAAGAACGTGCATCCGTCCAAGGTTGTGGCGCTGGGTGATGAAGTCGAAGTCATGATCCTTGAAATCGACGAGCAACGCCGCCGCATCTCTCTGGGCATGAAGCAGTGCAAGTCCAATCCATGGGACGATTTTGCCGCCAATCACCAGAAAGGCGACAAGGTCAAGGGCGCGATCAAGTCGATCACCGACTTCGGCGTGTTCATCGGTCTGGACGGTGGCATCGACGGTTTGGTGCATTTGTCCGACCTGTCGTGGAGCATCCCCGGCGAAGAAGCCGTGCGCAACTACAAGAAGGGTGACGATCTGGAGGCGGTCGTGCTGGCCATTGATGTGGAACGCGAGCGCATCTCGCTCGGCATCAAGCAACTGGAAGGCGATCCGTTCGGCGGTTTCGTGACCGGGCATGACAAGGGCGCGATCGTTAACGGCGTGGTCAAGTCTCTGGATGCAAAGGGCGCAGTGGTGATGCTGGACGGCGATGTGGAAGCCTATCTGAAAGCGTCCGAAGTCTCGGTGGATCGCGTGGAAGACATCCGCAACCACATGAAGGAAGGCGATACGGTCAAGGCGGTGATCATCAACGTGGATCGCAAGAACCGCGGCATCAACCTGTCGATCAAGGCGCTGGACAAGGCCGATACGGCAGCGGCGATGCAGAAATTCGCGGCGGACAACACCAGCTCTTCCGGCACCACCAATCTGGGCGCGCTGCTCAAGGCCAAGATGGATTCCAGCAAGGCTGACGCGCAATAACAGGGAGTGACCGGCATGACACGTTCCGACCTAATCGCCAAGCTGGCCGCCCGTCATCCGCAGTTGTTGGGCAAGGATGCCGAGTTGTCGGTCAAGGTTATTCTGGATAGCATGGCGGCGACCCTGGCACAGGGCGGACGCATCGAAATTCGGGGTTTCGGCAGTTTTGCCCTGAACTACCGCCCGCCCCGCCTCGGCCGCAATCCCAAGTCGGGCGACAAGGTGCAGGTGCCGCCCAAGTATGTGCCGCACTTCAAGGCCGGCAAGGAGTTGCGGGAGCGTGTTGACTATCCGCAGGTTTGAGCCGGATTGCAATCTAAAGATTGGCGGCGCATCGCGAGGTGCGCCGCCATTTTTTCGGGGTTCGTGCTATCTTTCCCCGCAGGCAATTTGATAAAGGAACGATGATGGGTTTTGTAGCCTGGTTATTGCGCATCGCGGTGTTTTTGCTGCTGCTCAGTTTCGCCCTTAAAAATAATGATCCGGTCACGCTGCGCTATTACTTCGGCTATGAATGGCCGACGACGCAGGTTGTGGCGCTGCTGGTTTTCTTTGCGCTGGGCATGCTGTTTGGTGTTCTGGCGATGCTGCAACCCTGGTTTCGCGCGCGCCGCGAGCTGGCGCGCAGTGAGGGCGCTTTGCGCGCGGCGCGGCAGGCGGCAGCGGAAGAAACCAGGCCGGAACCGGATTCTGAAAAATAAAAGACGATGGATTTTGAACCCTGGATGCTGCTGGCCTTCCCGCTTTTTTTCGGCATGGGCTGGCTGGCGGCGCGCATCGACATCAAGGAATTGCTGACCGAATCGAGCGCCTTGCCGCGCTCTTATTTCGATGGTCTCAACTTTCTCCTTAACGAGCAGCAGGATCAGGCGATCGAGGCTTTCATTGAAGTCGTCAAGGTTGATCCGCAAACGATCGAACTGCACTTTGCGCTGGGCAGCCTGTTCCGGCGCCGGGGCGAAGTGGATCGCGCCATCCGCATGCACCTCAACTTGGTTGAACGCGATGATTTGGAAGAAGAAAGAAAACAACAGGCCTTGTTTGAGCTGGCCCAGGATTATCTGAAAGGGGGCATTCTTGATCGCGCGGAAGATGCCTTGCAGCGTCTGCCAGGCACCGAATATGAGAAGCCGGCCGCAGAGTTTCTGCTCGATCTTTACCAGAAGGAAAAGGAATGGCTGAAAGCGATCGACGTCGGCCACCGTCTGGAAGCGTTGACCGGGGAATCGCAGGGGCATTTGGCAGCCTTCTTCTATTGCGAGTTGGCCGCCCTTGAGTTGGCGAAGAATCGGGACGAGGCGGCGTTTGCACACCTGGAGCAGGCGCTCACTGCCGATCCAAAAAATGTGCGTGCCAGCATCATGCTGGGGGATGCCGCGCTGGCCGCGGGCCGGGTGGCGGAAGCTGTCGGGTACTGGAAAAACATTGAAAAGCAAAACCCGGAATATCTGCCGCTGGTGGCGGAGCGTCTGCTGGCGGCGTACCGGCAAACGGGCGACGGAGAGGCGGGAGAAGCGCTGTTGCGCGGCTGGCTGCAACAATATCCCTCGCTCGATCTGATGAATGTTTTGTTCGGTGCGGTGGTCGCGCGGGCCGGTGCCCTGACCGCCTATCAACTGGTGCGCGACGAATTGCGGCGCAACCCCAGCCTCCTCGGACTGGAAAAACTGCTGGAGGCACAACTGCTGTCCTACCAAGGTGAACGCCGCAGCGACCTCGAACTGGTCAAGAGTCTGATCCACGACCGCACCCGCAGTCTCGGCATGTACCGCTGCAGCCATTGCGGCTTCAAGGCGCGCCAGTTCTATTGGCATTGCCCTGCCTGCCACAGCTGGGATACCTACCGCCCGCGCCGCACCGAAGAAACCGGAGTTACCCCATGAATAATCCCAGAATCATTGTTGCGCTCGATTATCCGCAGGCAGCGCCCGCACTGGCGCTGGCGCATCGCCTGCAACCCGGGCTATGCCGTCTCAAGGTGGGGAAGGAGCTGTTCACCGCCGCCGGCCCGCAACTGGTCGAGCAATTGCAGCGGCTGGGTTTCGAAATTTTTCTCGATCTGAAATTCCACGATATTCCGAACACCACCGCGCAAGCCTGCAAATCAGCGGCCGCGCTCGGGGTGTGGATGGTTAACGTGCACGCGCTGGGCGGCCGGCGCATGCTGGAGGCGGCACGTGAGGCATTGGCGAACATTGAACAGCGTCCAAAACTGATCGCGGTGACAGTGCTCACCAGCATGGCGCAGGAGGATTTGCACGGCATCGGCATCAGCGCGACGCCCGCCGAACTGGTGCTGCGCCTGGCGCGCTTGACGCGCGACAGCGGACTGGACGGGGTGGTCTGCTCGGCACAGGAGGCCGCCGTTTTGCGCGCCGAATGCGGGGCCGGTTTCTGTCTGGTCACACCGGGCATCCGCCCCGCCCATACCGCCGCCGATGACCAGTCGCGCATCATGACACCGCGCGCCGCGCTGGACGCGGGTGCAAGCTATCTGGTCATTGGTCGGCCGATCACCCGGGCCGCCGATCCGCTGGCCGCACTTACGGAGATTTCACGCGACATGGGAGGTGCGGCATGAAGCTGCCGTCATTCGACAGGGCGCGCATCCTGGTGGTCGGCGATGTGATGCTGGACCGCTACTGGTTTGGTGACGTGACCCGCATTTCGCCGGAAGCGCCGGTGCCGGTGCTCAAGGTGAACCGGGTGGAAGAACGTCCGGGCGGGGCGGCCAACGTGGCGCGCAATATCGCCGAACTGGGCGCGCACTGCACCCTGTTGTCGGTGGTGGGGGTGGATGAAGCGGGTGATTGCCTGCAGGGCCTGCTGTCCGGGCAGGACAGGATAGATGCCATGCTGCACCGCGACGACACCGTTTCCACCATCGTCAAGTTGCGCGCCATCGCGCGCCAGCAACAATTGCTGCGCATCGATTTTGAGACCCCTCCTTGCCACGAAGTGTTGCAGGCCAAACTGGCCGATTTCAGCACCCGTTTGCCGCAGTGCAATGTGGTGCTGTTGTCCGACTACGGCAAAGGCGGGCTGACCCATATCGCCGAGATGATCCGGCTGGCGCGGGAGGCGGGCAAGCCGGTGCTGGTCGATCCCAAGGGAGACGACTATGCGCGCTACCACGGCGCGACTCTGCTCACGCCGAATCGCAGCGAATTCCGCACGGTGGCCGGCGCCTGGAAGAACGAGGCAGAACTGACGGCCAAAGCGCAAAAATTGCGCATCGGGCTCGGCCTGGAATCGCTGCTGGTCACACTCAGCGAGGAAGGCATGTCGCTGTTCCGCGAGCAAGAGGTGCTGCACGAGCCGACGCTGGCGCGCGAAGTGTTCGATGTCAGCGGCGCGGGGGACACGGTGATCGCGGTGCTGGCGGTGATGCTGGCGAGCGGGGCAACAATGGCCGATGCGGTGCGCGTC
This sequence comes from uncultured Sideroxydans sp., assembly GCA_964442265.1. GTDB lineage: Bacteria > Pseudomonadota > Gammaproteobacteria > Burkholderiales > Gallionellaceae > Sideroxyarcus. The sequence continues at coordinate 5,263 of CAYTZF010000239.1, read as the reverse complement.
GCCAACCGCGCTGCCGGAATCGTGGTGGCAAAACTGGGCACGGCGACAGTTTCGCGGGCGGAAATTATGGAGAATATGGGGGGCTGATATGGTTTACGTGGTGACGGGCGCAGCCGGTTTTATTGGATCGAATTTGGTCAAGGCACTGAACGGGCGCGGCGCGACCAATATCATCGCAGTCGATAATTTGAGCAAGGCTGACAAGTTCAGAAATCTGGCCGATTGCGAAATCGCCGATTATCTGGACAAGGAAGATTTCATCGAGCGTCTGGCCGGCGGCGACTTTGACGGCGAGATCGCCGCCGTGCTGCATCAGGGGGCCTGTTCCGACACCATGGAGAGCGACGGGCGCTACATGATGCAGAACAATTACCGCTATTCGCTGGAACTGCTGGATTTCTGCCAGTGCGAAAACGTGCCCTTCCTCTACGCTTCCTCCGCCTCGGTCTATGGCGGCGGCGGCGTGTTCAAGGAAAGCCGCGAATACGAGTCTCCGCTCAATGTGTACGCCTATTCCAAATTCCTGTTCGACCAGGTGGTGCGTCGCCGCTTAAGCGAGCGCACCGCGCAGATCGTCGGCTTCCGCTACTTCAACGTGTACGGCCCGCGCGAGCAGCACAAGGGGCGCATGGCTTCGGTGGCGTATCACTTCTTCAACCAGTATCGTGCCGACGGTTGCGTGAAACTGTTCGAAGGCTGCGACGGTTATGCCGATGGCGGGCAGCGGCGCGATTTTGTTTCGGTGGAGGACGTGGTCAAGGTCAACCTGCACTTCCTCGACTATCCCGAAAAATCCGGCATCTTCAATCTCGGCACCGGCAACGCGCAAAGTTTCAACGATGTGGCGGTCGCCGCCATCAACACCCTGCGCGCCACCGGCAATGAAAGTATGCTGGCGCTCGAACAGATGCTGGCCCGGGGGATCATCCGGTACATTCCGTTTCCGGATGCCTTGCGCGGCAAATATCAGAGCTACACCCAGGCCGACATTGGTGCTTTGCGCGCCGCCGGTTATGCCGAGCCGTTCCTGACCGTGGAGCAGGGTACGGCGCGCTACGTGAATTACATGCTGGAGCAGTACAAATAGGAGGATGGCAGAATTACATGCTGGAGCAGTCAACTTAGGAGGAACACGCGATCCGCGACCTCGGTCGCTTAACTTTGTGAAAGGAAACTGTGATGAAGAAACTGTTGTTATCCCTGCTTGTATCGTTGGCATTCTCGGGTATCGCTTACGCCGCCGTCGATCTCAACACCGCGACCAGGGCTGAACTGGAATCGGTGAAGGGTATCGGCCCATCCAGGGCAGAGGCCATCATCGAATACCGCAAGCAGCATGGCTCCTTCAAGAAGGTCGACGACTTGGGCCGGATCAAGGGATTCGGCGACAAGTCCGTGGACAAATTGCGCGGTGAAGTAACCGTGGGCAGCGCGGATAAGCCTGCCGGCAAGTAGTGCATCAAACAAGCCTGTTCTGCGGTGAGCAGAACAGGCTTGACAGCCCCTTCAGCGTTTTCCCGGATTTTTTCAGCAACGGAATATTCCCTCGATTATCATTCGGTATCGCGTAACCGAAAGCAACCGATGTACAAAACTCTGGACGACTACGTTGGCAACACGCCGCTGGTCAGATTGAAACGCATTCCCGGCAATACGTCGAATGTCATTCTAGCCAAGCTGGAAGGCAATAATCCGGCCGGTTCGGTAAAAGACAGGCCGGCGCTCTCGATGATCCGCCGCGCGCAAGAGCGCGGCCGCATAAAGCCCGGTGATACGCTCATCGAAGCGACCAGCGGCAACACCGGCATCGCGCTGGCGATGGTGGCGGCGATGCGCGGCTACAAGATGATTCTGGTGATGCCGGAGAACCAGAGTGTGGAGCGCCGCCAGACCATGCGCGCGTTCGGCGCGGAACTGGTGCTTACGCCGAGGGAGGGCAGCATAGAAATGGCGCGCGATACCGCCGAAAAACTGCGCGATGAGGGACGCGGCATCATCCTCGACCAGTTTGCCAATCCGGACAATCCGCTGGCGCACTATGAAGGCACCGCGCCGGAAATCTGGCGCGACACGGAGGGCCGCATCACGCACTTCGTCAGCAGCATGGGCACCACCGGCACCATCATGGGCTGCTCGCGTTTTTTCAAGGAAAAAAATCCGGCGATCCGGATCATCGGCGCGCAACCGGAAGCGGGGGCGCAGATTCCCGGCATCCGCAAATGGCCGGAAGCCTATCTGCCGAAAATCTACAACCCGCAGAATGTGGACCAGATCGAGTTTGTCGGCCAGCAGGAAGCGGAGGAAATGACGCGCCGGCTGGCGCGCGAAGAGGGGATATTCTGCGGGATTTCTTCCGGCGGCGCGCTGGCTATCGCCTTGCGCATCTCGCAACAGGTCGAGAACGCGACCATCGTGTTCATCGTGTGCGACCGCGGCGAACGTTATCTTTCCACCGGCGTTTTTCCGGCCTGATCAACCTGAAAACCTAAATTCAAGCCACAGAGTTTACAGAGAACACAGAGAAAGCAAAGGCTTCCCCTCGTTTTTCCGGCTCACCCAAAAGGTGAAGCGAAATTTTGCGATGGTCGTTTGATTTTCTTCTGTGATCTCTGTGGCTAACCAGGTTTTTAAAGATCAATTTCCCAGCGCGATGCGCTGTCTGGCCAGCGGCGGGTTCTGCGCGAAATAGCGCTTGATTCCTTCCAGGATCGCGCCCGCCATCTTGTCCTGATACCTCTCTTCGCGCAGACGTTTTTCCTCCTGCGGATTGCTGATGAAGGCAGTCTCAACCAGGATCGAAGGGATGTCGGGCGATTTCAACACGGCGAAGCCGGCCTGCTCGACATGCCCGCGATGCAGGGTATTCACGTCGCGCAGCTCGTCCAGTACATGGCGCGCCAGTTTCATGCTGTCGTTGATGGTGGCGGTCTGGGTCAGATCGAGCAGGGTGCGCGCCAGATAGGGGTCTTGCACCGCCAGATTCACCCCGCCGATCAGGTCTGCCTCATTTTCCTTTTTTGCCAGCCAGCGCGCGCTGGCGCTGGTCGCGCCACTCTCTGACAGGGCGAACACCGAAGAGCCGCGCGCGTGGGGTTTGACGAAGGCGTCGGCGTGGATGGAGACGAACAGGTCGGCATGCGCCTTGCGCGCCTTGGCCACCCGCCCGACCAGCGGAATGAAATAGTCGCCGTCGCGGATCAGAATTGCGCGCATGCCGGGCGTGGCGTCGATCTGGGCTTTCAGGCGGCGCGCGATGGCCAGGGTCACATTTTTCTCGCGCGTGCCGCGCCGTCCGCGTGCACCGGGGTCTTCGCCGCCGTGCCCCGCATCCACCGCCACCAGCAGCAGGCGGTTGCGCAACTCCGGCGCCTCGGGCGTGGCAGGGGTTGCCGGGGCGGGGGTCGCGGCAACTTCCGCGCTGCCCGCCAGCGGCGCGCTCGCGCCGAGTTTCTGCTCCATCTGCTCGGCCAGTGCCATCAGCGGGTCAATCGGCGTGGCCGGGTAAATGTCAAGCACCAGGCGGTGGCCGTATTCGCCGACTGGCTTGAGACTGAACAATTGGGGTTTAACCTCGGCCTTCAGATCGAACACCAGACGCACCACACCCGGTTTGAAGCGACCAATGCGCAAACTGCGGATGTAAGGGTCGTCGCTGCTGACCTTGCTGCCCAGCTCGTTCAGGGTTGCGTTCAGTTCGACGTTTTCCAGATCGACGACGAGGCGTGCCGGGGCGGCCAGGGTGAACATGTTGTAGGCAAGAAGCTGCTTCGACTCCAGCGTGAGCCGGGTGTAATCCTGCGCCGGCCAAAGCCGCACCGAACTGATCGCCACTTCGGCTTGCGCGGGCGGCAGCCAGAGCAGGGTCAGCCCGAGCAGTGCCAGTGTTTTCACAAATCGTTCAAACATCCCTGTCCTGTGTCGCTGTTGGCATGAAAGGTGAGGGCGCGCCCGTGCGGCAATATTTGCAAATCCAGCGTGAGGTCGGCCGCCGGCAACAGACCGGCGGCCTGCTGCGGCCATTCCACCAGGCAGATATTGCACCTGTCGAATTCATCGCGGAACCCCGACGATTCCCACTCTTCCGCATCGCGGAAACGGTACAGATCGAAGTGGCGCAAGTGTAACCCGCCCGCTTCGTAGCGTTCAACCAGGGTGTAGGTCGGGCTTTTCACACGCCCCGCAAAACCCAGCGCGCGCAGCACGCCGCGCACCAGCGTGGTCTTGCCCGCACCGAGGTCGCCGTGCAGATAAATCATCAGCCCCGGTCGCAACACTGACGCCAGACGGGCGGCAAAGTTCAGCGTCGCAGTCTCATCGGGCAGGTCGATTGCCGGCTCCCGCCGTGCGGCGGAATGCCCGCTTACCCCACTTCGGCTATGATTCGGTGTATGCAAACAAACGTACCCCACGTGGATTTGGTTGAGCTTGCCGCGCGCATCAAAACGTGGGGCAAGGCACTCGGTTTTCAGCTGGTCGGCATCGGCGACACCGAACTCGGCGCGGCCGAGACACATTTGCTGCAATGGCTGGCAGACGGTCGGCACGGCGCGATGGATTATATGGCAAAACACGGCGCCAAACGCGCGCGCCCGGCAGAGCTGCTGCCGGGCACGTTGCGCGTGATCTCGCTGTGCATGAATTATTATCCGGAAAATTCACGGGACACACAGGCGCTGTTGGCCGACGGCGAGCGCGCATTCATTTCGCGCTATGCGCTGGGGCGCGACTATCACAAGGTGCTGCGCCACCGGATGCAACAGTTGGCACAGCAAATTATCGCCGCCGCACCGGCCGCGTCCTGCCGCGTGTTCACCGATTCCGCCCCGGTGCTTGAAGTCGAGCTGGCGCACAAAGCCGGCCTCGGCTGGCGCGGCAAGCACACTTTGCTGCTGTCGCGCGAGCACGGCTCGTATTTTTTCCTGGGCGAGATTTTCATCAACCTGCCGTTGCCGGTCGATACGGCGGAAGGGAACCATTGCGGCAGTTGCCGCGCCTGTCTTGACATCTGCCCGACGCAGGCCATCACCGCGCCCTATCAACTCGATGCGCGGCGCTGTATCTCCTATCTCACCATTGAACTCAAAGGCAGCATGCCGCCGGAGTTGCGCCCGCTCATTGGCAACCGCATCTACGGCTGCGACGACTGCCAGATGGTGTGCCCGTGGAACCGCTTTGCACAGGCCGCCGACGAGGCGGATTTTGCGGTGCGCAACGGGTTGGATGATGTTTCGCTGGTTGACCTGTTCGGCTGGAGCGAAGCCGA
>CAYTZF010000238.1:0-3288 GCA_964442265.1 uncultured Sideroxydans sp. | reverse complement strand
CTTCCTCGCCGTCCTTGCGATAGGTCGCGTCCAGGCTGATGGTGCGGGTCTGCACATCCAGCCCCGGCACTTTCACCTGCAATTCCATCTTGAGGCAATCATCCGGCTGGATGCCGAGCATGATCCAGTTGGGCTGCGGCGGCCCGCTACGGGTCTTGCGCAGCAAGTCCTGCGGCGGTGCCTTGAAACGGATGCAGATGGCGGAGCTGCTTTCGGCCATGCGCTTGCCGGTACGCAAGTAAAACGGCACGCCGGCCCAGCGCCAGTTGTCCACAAACAGTTTCATCGCGGCGTAAGTTTCGGTGGTGCTGTTCGGCGCGACATGCTCTTCTTCCAGATAACCGGGCACGGTCTGGCCGTCGATCACCCCGCTCGCATACTGGCCGCGAAAGGCGTGCGCGTGTACCGCGTTCTGGGTGATAGGGCGGATCGCCTTCAGCACTTTCACCTTCTCGTCGCGCAAATGCTCCGCCGCCATGCTGACCGGCGGCTCCATCGCCACCAGCGCCAGCAATTGCAGCAGATGGCTCTGCACCATGTCGCGCAGCGCTCCCGCGCCTTCGTAGTAATCGGCGCGGTTTTCCACACCCAGTGTCTCGGAATGGGTGATCTGCACGTGGTCGATGTAGTGGTTCTTCCACAGCGGTTCCAGCAGCAGGTTGGCGAAGCGGAACACCATGATGTTCTGCACCGTGCCTTTGCCCAGATAGTGGTCGATGCGAAAGATCTGCGGCTCGTTGAGATGGCGGTAAAGACTGGCCTGCAGGGTCTGCGCGCTTAACAAGTCGTAACCGAACGGTTTCTCGATCACCACGCGGCGCCAGCCGTTGTTTTCTTTCAGCAAGCCGACGTTGCCGAGCTTGTCCACGATGCCCGGATAATCGACCGGGCGCACCGCCATGTAGAACACCACGTTGGGCGGAAACGAAGGGCCGTCGTCGAGCAGGGCTTGCAGCCGCGCGTAGGCCGCGTCGTCGCCGGGCGGCACGGCAAAATAATGCAGGCGCGCGCAAAAACGCTTTAACGCCGCCTCGTCAATGTCCTTGCCGTGCTTCTCGCGCAGAATCTCGCCCACGCCGTCGAGCCAGGCATCGCGCTCGTATTCGACAATGTCGCAACCCAGAATCACCAGATGCGGCGGCAGGCGTTGCAGCATCTCCAGATGGAATAACGCGGGGATCAGTTTCTTGCGGCTCAGGTTGCCGCCCGCACCGAAAAAGACCAGGGTGCAGGGTTCAATTTTTGTCATGATGCGATTCCTTGTGGGCAGTGCTGCTGAAAATTTCCGTGTCGGGATGGAAGGCCTGCCAGGCAAACCAGTAGGCCGCGATGGTCGCTATTGTCTCACTTCTGGCGTCTTCCACCCAGGCGTTGCGATGGGCGGCATCGTAACGGACGGTGATCTTTGCGCCGCCCAGCGTGTCGCGCACCGTCCCGCCGGTCAGCGCCAACTCATCGAACGGATAGGCCTTGTAGTGGCCGTTTATTTCAACCCCGACCACCCACGCCTTCGGATGCAGGCGCTCATCCTGTTGCGCCACGGAGAACCAGACGCTGCGGCTGTTTGCGTAGCCCTGATAGGGATTGCGCGTGTAATCGCGATCATATCCGGTGCGGGTGGACAGCACTTCGCCGTGCGGGAAACGCGCGCGCCAGTCCTGCCAGGTGGTGTGCATCAACGGAATCCCGGGCAATGTTTGGCCGGCCATTTTGCCGCTCACCGCGCGGCCCAGGATTTGCGACCACAGCGATTCGGTTTCGCGGTCATACAACAGCACGTCGCTGTTATACAGCAGGCCGGACACGCCGAAATGCGCATCGCGCCCGTTGAGCCGCGCCGCAAACGCGATTCCGGTGCCGCACAGCGGACAGTAGGTGATCGCAACCGCTTCGCCGCCGATGACATCGTTGACGATTTCGTGCCAGTTCAGAATTGCCACCGGATAGGCGCGCGCCACGCCGTTGCGCTGAATACCCAGGACGCGGTCTTCCGCTTTGAGCCAGCGCGCCTGTTGCACCGATTCAAAGCGCGGCGCATCCAGCGCCGGAATGCCATCGCGCGGCGGCCCGCCGCGCTCGATGGCGGTGTCCGGAATCTGCGCATTGCTCAGATCAAAGCCGTTTAGTTCAAGCGCATTGGCCGCTGTCGCCAGCAAGCAGCCCGCAACGAAAAACAGCTTGCCGCAAAGTTTTGCCATCATGATTTTTCTCCCTGCCGCTGCATCAGCAACAGATTGGCGATCAGCCCGGTCCAGCCGGTCTGGTGCGCGGCGCCCAGCCCCTGCCCGCTGTCGCCGTGGTAATACTCGTTGAACAGCAGCAGGTCTTGCCAGTGCGGATCGTGCTGGTGCGGGCTGTCCGGGGCGAAGGCGGGAATGCGCCCCGACGCATCGCGCCGGTACAGATTGGCCAGACGGTCGGCGAGCAGATTCGCGACTTGCTGCAAGGTCATCTCGCTGTCATTCATGCACGGCACGGCCACCTTGAAGTTGTCGCCGAGATAGCGCTGGAATTTGCACAGGGTTTCGATGAGCAAATAATTGACCGGCATCCACACCGGTCCGCGCCAGTTGGAGTTGCCGCCGAACAGGCCGGTGTTCGATTCGCCCGGCACATAGTCAATTAAGGCCTTGCCGACTGCGGGCAACCAGCCCAAGTCGCGCTGCGTGGCATGAATGCGGCTGACGCTGCGGATGCCGTTGGTCGAGAGGAACTCCGCCTCGTTCAGCAGGCGCTTGAGGATCGGCGGCAGCATCTCGTGATTGGCCAGCGACAGCAGATGCTCGCCCTGTTCGTTGGTGTGCGCCGGGCAGGCGCAGATGGTGTGTCCGTCGAACATGCCGCCCGCGTGCGCCATCAGCATTTTCTCGAAACGCGGCGCGTTTTTCAGCAGGCGCGGCTCCACCACTTCGCAGGCGAACAGCGGGATGATGCCGACCATGGAGAATACGTCGATGCGGTGGCGCTCGCCGTCCGGCGTGACGATCAGGTCCTTGAAGAAACCGTCCGCGCCGTCCCACAGCGAGGGACTGTGGTCGACATTGCCCGCCATCACGTTGGCCATGGTCAGGAACTGGTTGTAGCACTGCAGGGCGATGTCTTCGTAGTCGGATTCCTCGGTGGTCAGCTCCAGCGCGATCATCGTCGTGTTGAGCGCGAACATCGCCATCCAGCCGGTGGCATCCGCCTGTTTCAGACGGAAACCCGGCGGCAGCGGCTGCGAGCGGTCGTACACCGAGATGTTGTCGAGGCCGAGAAAGCCGCCCTCGAACACGCCGTGGCCGTCGC
>CAYTZF010000237.1:0-4132 GCA_964442265.1 uncultured Sideroxydans sp. | reverse complement strand
GTTTCATCAGAGACCACAGAGAAAACCACCGACAGGCTTCCGGGCGGCAACTTTCTCTGTGTACTCTGTGATCTCTGTGGCTGAAGCGATTTTCAGTCTGTGAGTTCGCGATGGCGTACCAGCACCTGCTGCTGCGCCTTGAAATGGCGCGCGAGGTGCTCGGCGAAATACACCGAGCGATGTTGCCCGCCGGTGCAGCCGATGGCGACCGTCAGATAGCTGCGGTTGTCGGCCACGAAACTGGGCAACCAGCGTTCGATGAAGTCGCGGATGTCGGTGTACATCTGTTGCGCGTCTGGCGCGGCATCGAGGAAATCGATCACCGCCTGATCGCGTCCCGTCAGCGGGCGCAGCAGCGGGTCGTAATGCGGATTGGGCAGGCAGCGCACATCGAACACGAAATCGGCATCGAGCGGGAGGCCGTGCTTGAAGCCGAAGGACTCGAACAGCAGGGTGAGGCGGGCGCGGTCGAGGCGGATGAATTCCTTGACCCAAGCGCGCAGCGCGTTGGCGCCGAGCCCGCTGGTGTCGATGTGATGCCCGATGTCGCTGATTCCAACCAGCAGTTCGCGCTCGTAGGCGACGCATTCTGGCAGGGTGCGTGCGCCGTCGCTCAAGGGATGCAGGCGGCGTGTCTCGGAGAAGCGCTTGACCAGCGCTTCGGCGTGCGCTTCAAGAAACAGCACATGCACATCCAGCCCCTGCGCCTTGATCGCTTCAATCTGCCGGGGCAATTGCTGCACGCTGCCGCCGCTGCGCACGTCGATGCTGACCGCGATGCGGGCGTACCCGGCCTGCTGCAGATTCCCGACCAGGGCCGGCAACAGTTCGGCCGGCAGATTATCGACGCAGTAAAAACCCGCATCTTCCAGCGTCTTCAGCGCAATACTCTTGCCGGAGCCGGACAGGCCGCTAATCAGAAAAAGTTGCATCAGGGTACCTCTGGAAATTCACTGTTGCGGGCGAATCGCGGCGAAGCGTGCCCGTTCAGTATTCGGTCAGTTGTTGCGCTTGCCGCGTGATAAATTCCTGCATGGTGTCGATGCCGCGCTGTTGCAACACGAAGTTGCGCGCGGCGGCCTCCACCAGCACGGCCAGGTTGCGTCCGGCCAGCACCGGAATTTCGACTTTGCGGATGGTGACGCCGAGGATATTTTCCTTGCCCGATTGGGGCAGGCGGTCGAGTTTGGCCAGATCGTCGGATTGCGGCCGGTACAGGTGCACGATTAGTTTCAGGCTTTTCTTGCGGCGCACGGCGGTTTCGCCGAACATGGTGCGGATGTTGAGCACGCCGAGTCCGCGCACTTCCAGAATGTCGCGCAGCAGCTCCGGACAGCACCCTTCCAGCGCCTCGGGCGAGATGCGGTACAGATCGACCACATCGTCGGCGACGAGACCATTGCCGCGCGTAATCAATTCCAGCGCCAGCTCGCTCTTGCCCACGCCGCTGTCGCCGGTGATCATGACGCCGACACCCAGCACATCGATAAACACACCGTGGCGCGAAGTGGACTCGGCCAGTGCCTTGACCACGTAGTGGCGCACCATCCACATCAGATGCACGCTGCCCAGCGGCGAGCGGAACAGCGGGGTGCCGCTGCGGTTGGCAAAATCGATCAAGCCATTGGGAATGTCAGTGCCGCCGGCGATGATCAGGCAGATCGGCTTGTGGCTGCCCAGATTGGACAGCGCGGCGGCCAGGGCGGACGGAGAGAGCGAATGCAGATAATCCAGTTCGGTCTCGCTGAACACCTGAATCCAGTTCGGATGCACCAGATTCATGTGGCCGATCAGTCCCCAGTTGCTGGCATCCATGGTGGCGCTGTCGAGGGTGTGATCGGCGCCATCGGCGCCGGCCACCCAGGTCAGGCCGAGGCGTTCCTGCTTGTCCTCGAACAGTTGGCGGATATTGACCCCGGCCACGGCGAGTCAGACTTTCCTGTCGGTGAACAAACGGTGGATTTCCGACGGGTCGTCAGTCGCCTGGAGTTTTTCGCGGAATGAAGGTTCGCTGAACATTTGCGCCAGCTCACCCAGAATCTGCAAATGCAGATCGTTGGCGCGTTCCGGCACCAGCAGAATAAAAATGAAGCTGACCGGCAGGTTATCCGGCGCATCGAACGGGATCGGATGCTCCATCTTGACAAAGGCGGCCATCGCATCCTTGAGGCCTTTTACCCGGCCGTGCGGGATTGCCACGCCCTGTCCTAGTCCGGTGGAGCCCAGCTTTTCGCGCGCGAACAGGCTGTCGAAGACTTCGGCGCGGGCGACGCCGCGGGTGTTCTCAAACAGGATGCCGATATGCTCGAACACCCGTTTCTTGCTGGTGGATTCGCGGTCGAGCAGGACGCAATCCGGGGTCAAATATTTGCCGATCAGGCTCATGATGAATTACCCAGTAAAAAGGAGGGCAGCGCGGGCCGTCCCGGGTGCCGCATTATTCGGCAGCTTGCGGTTTGCCGGACTGGTCATAACGGCGCGCCTCGAATTTTTCCTTGTGCTTCAGCACCTGTCGGTCGAGCGAATCGACCAGACTGTCAATCGCCACATACAGATTGTCGTTGGAGGCTTCGGCGAACAGATTTTTGCCCGAGACATGCACGGTGGCTTCGGCTTTCTGCACCAGCTTGTCCACGGAAAGAATCACGTTCACGTCGATCACATTGTCGAAATGGCGTTTGACCTTGCCCAGTTTGCTCAGCACATGCTCGCGGATGGCCGGAGTGATTTCGAGGTGGTGCCCGGTGAGGTTGAGGTTCATTGCCTGCTCCTTTATGGTTAGAGTGATTTACGAAGATTGACCGGGGGAATGTTCATGGACTCCCGGTATTTTGCCACGGTACGGCGGGCGATGATAATGCCCTGCTGTGCCAGGATTTCTGCCATGCGGCTGTCGGAGTGCGGATGCCGTGCATCTTCCTCGCTGACCAGTTGCCGGATCAGTGCGCGGATGGCGGTGGAAGAACAGGCGCCGCCCGCCTCGGTCGTCAATCCGCTGCCGAAGAAATATTTGAATTCATAGATGCCGCGCGGGGTGTGCATGAATTTCTGCGTGGTCACCCGCGAAATGGTCGATTCGTGCAGTTCCAGTTGTTCGGCAATCTCGCGCAGCACCAGCGGGCGCATGCCGATGTCGCCGTGCTCGAAGAATTGGCGCTGGCGCTCGACGATGGCCTGCGCCACGCGCAGGATGGTTTCGAAGCGCTGCTGCAGATTCTTGATAAACCAGCGCGCCTCCTGCAACCGGGTGGACAGTCCCTGCGCATTGCCCTCGCCGCGTTGCTGCAAAATGTTCGCGTACACCTGATTGACGCGCAGGCGCGGCATGGCTTCCGGGTTCAGCCGTGCGCGCCAGATTCCCTGCGCGCGCTCGACCAGCACATCCGGCACCACATAATCGGCCGCGCGCTGCTCGAACGCCTGCCCCGGGCGCGGCTGCAACTGGGTGATCAAATCCTGCGCGCCGCGCAGGACCCCGTCATCGCAGTGCAACAGGCGTTTCAGTTTGGCGAAATCATGCGCGGCCATCACATCCAGATGCGAGGCGGCGATGGACAGAGCCGCCTCGCGTCCAGGCGTTTCCTGCGGCAGCGCGCGCAGTTGCAGCACCAGACACTCGCTCAGGGTGCGCGCGCCTATTCCCGGCGCATCCAGATGCTGCAATTGGACCAGTGCGGTTTCCAGGTCGTCCAGCGTGATTCCCAGCTCCGGCGGCAGCAGTTCCAGAATCTCCTCCAGCGGCTGCGCCAGATAAGCATTCTCGTCCAGCGCATCGATAAGCAGGGTGACCAGTTGACGGTCCTGCGTTTCAAGCTGGCTCATGTTTAGTTGCCACAGCAGATGCTCGCGCATGCCGGGGCGCTCGGCGGCGACTTCGGCATGTCCCTCGTCCTCGTCGTCCGGGGCGTAAGGCGCGTTGCCGAACGCCGGCTCCGGCCAATCGTTCGAATCCTCGCGCGATTCGCCTTCGGCAGGCGGGTTATCGCTGCTCCCGGCAACCGCGGGCGCGGCATCATTCATTGCCTGATGCGGGATCGCGCTGGCCGTGTCGTCCACCCGTTCCAGCAGGGGATTTTCCTCCAGCATGCGCTCGCTTTCCTGGTTGACTTCCAGCGTGGAGAGCTGCAACAGG
>CAYTZF010000236.1:0-1706 GCA_964442265.1 uncultured Sideroxydans sp. | reverse complement strand
TCTATATTGCGTTTCACGGCTTGCATCAGCGCGCGCGGCTCAACCTCATAAAGCGCAGCCAGATGAACGCTAAGCATGACCTTCTGCCCGCGTATGAGCAGAATCTTCGTTTCGATATTCGCCATCACAACGAGTGCTTGCATTTCTGTCATCGTTCACCTCCCTGTTCATGTGTCGTTTTAAAAACGGCCACATTTTAGATCGAGGCATTCCGCCCCTTGGCTATTTAATGCGTTTTGCCGCCGCCAGATACGCCGCGCCGTCTTCCCGTTTGCCAATCGCAACCACAATCACGGTGACGGTTGTATCTTCCACCTGATAGACCAGCCGGTAACCGGCGGCGCGCAGTTTTATCTTGTAGCAATCCGGCATGGCGGCAAGGCGTGCCGATTCGATGCGCGGTTGTTCCAGTCGCTCGATCAGTTTCTTTTTGAACTGTTCGCGGATCTGGCTATCCAGCTTCTGCCATTCTTTCTGTGCAGAAGTCTTGAATTCAAGCCTATAGATCATCCAGCGAAACCTCGACCGATTTCTCGGATTGGCGCTCTTTGACCAAACGCACCAGCGCCTGGTCGTCCAGCTGATCCATCATCGCCTCGAAAGCGGCTACGGGGACCAGGTACGCCGCCGGGCGATTGTGGTTAAGGATGGCAACGGCGAAGCCTTCCGCGCTCTGAATGATGGCGGAAGGATTTTTCTTTAATTCACTGATGCTGACTGAGGCATTGGCATAAAGCTGTTCCATGGCGCCCTCCAATTAAGACCGAAATAATGGTTTTATTATAGGTCAAGCCATCTTGCCTCAATGGGTGATTTTCAGCAGGGGCGCGTTGCGGCGGGGCTGATTGCCGACCCGACCATGCGACCCGCCTCAAGCGACGGCAGACAACTCCGCGCGTTGCGGGAATTCCACCGCCAAGCGGCTAACGCGCGGGTTGGGCGTGGGATGGCGCGGTAGTTATGAATGTGCGGGCAGTGATGCTCTGGCAATCTGGCCCGTGCTCACCGTGACGAAGCCGTTGCGGTTGTGCTGTTTGCCGAGCAGTTGGATGACAACCACGTTTATTTGCGCGCCATGAGTTTGCGCAATGCGGCTTTGGGCTTGGGTGGTTTTCCATGGAGGATGCGAACGCTTCGAAGTCGAGCTGGGTGAGCATGAGCGTGTCGTAGTCCGACACGACGCGCCGCGCGGCCTCGTATGCGTTCTGCAGCATGAAGCCGGAGACGGTCGTGCCCATCAGCGCGGCGGCGCGTTCGATCATGGCCTTGGCGTCGGCGCTGGTGCGCAGATTGATGCGCGACGATTCATTGCTTGTGATGGCAAACCCGCCGGACGGGCGTTACAGCTTGTATCCCCGGTGCACCGCCACCACCCCGCCGGTCATGTTGAAATATTCGACGCGCTCCAGTCCGGCATCGACCATCATCTGCTTCAGTTCTTCCTGTCCCGGGTGCATGCGGATGGATTCGGCGAGGTAACGGTAGCTGTCGGCGTCGTTGGCGATGAGCCGGCCCATTTTGGGCAGCAGCTTGAACGAATACAGGTCGTACATCTTTTCCAGCGGTTTGGCGATCTTGGAGAATTCCAGCACGATCAGGCGTCCGCCCGGTTTGAGCACGCGGCGCATCTCGCGCAGGGCGTTCTCCTTGCGGGTAACGTTGCGCAGGCCGAAGGCGATGCTGACACAGTCGAAGTAATTGTCGGG
>CAYTZF010000235.1:0-2574 GCA_964442265.1 uncultured Sideroxydans sp. | reverse complement strand
TTGAGCCTGAATCCGGTGATGACTGTCGGGCAGCAAATCGCCGAAGTGCTGGCGTTGCATGCGGTGGGTCGGGTTTCACCCCGACAGTTGAATGTCGGGTTAAAACCCGACCCACACCAACGCTGCATCGAATTGCTGGAACGGGTCGGTATCCCCGATGCGGCGCGGCGCGCGAACGAATATCCGTTCCAGCTTTCCGGCGGGATGAAACAGCGCGTGATGATCGCCATGGCACTGGCGGGCAATCCGCGCCTGCTCATCGCCGACGAGCCGACCACCGCGCTGGATGTGACGATCCAGGCGCAGGTGCTGCGACTGCTGCGCGAGACGCAGGAACAGAACGGCATGGCGCTGCTGCTGATCACACACGATCTCGGCGTGGTGGCGGAGAACGCGCACCGCGTCGGTGTGATGTATGCCGGGCAAATCGTCGAGCAGGCTTCGCGCGCGCAGTTGTTCAGCCAGCCGCTGCATCCCTATACCCAAAAACTGTTTGCCGCCTTGCCGGGTGCTGCGCGCGCCGGGCAGCCGTTGAGCGCGATTCCCGGTAATGTGCCGCCGCTGGGCAGCATCCAACAGGGATGCCGCTTTGCGCCGCGCTGCGATAAGGCGTGGGCGCTGTGCCGCGAGCAGACGCCGGCATGGACGGAGGTGGATGGAAGCGGAGTGAGGTGCCATTTGTATGTCGCTGATGCGGCAGAAAGAGGGAAGGGTGAAGAGAGGAAGGCTGATGCGACAATGGGGGTTTCTCCTGCCCCCTTCTCCCTAACCCCTTCTTTGCTGGTTGTTGAAGACCTGCAAGTCCATTTTCCCATCCGTAAAGGACTTCTGCAGCGCGTGGTGGGACAGGTGAAGGCGGTGGATGGCGTTTCATTGTCGATCCGGCAGGGCCGCACGCTGGCGCTGGTGGGGGAATCGGGGTGCGGCAAGACCACGCTGGGCAAGGCCCTCTTGCGTCTGATTCCCGCCACGGCGGGCAGTGTGCGTTTCGCGGGAAACGAATTGATCGGCACGCGTGCTTCGCGCGCGGCGCTGCAGATGGTGTTTCAGGACCCATATGCATCGCTCAATCCGAAGATGCGCGTGGCGGAGATTTTGGAAGAAGGGATGAGCGCGCTCAACATCGGCGCCGATGGCGCGGCGCGCCAGGCGCATATCGACGGGTTGCTGGAGCGGGTGGGGCTGGAGCGCGACAGCAAATGGCGCTATCCGCACGAATTCTCCGGCGGCCAGCGCCAGCGCATCGCCATCGCGCGGGCGCTGGCGGTGTCGCCCCGCCTGCTGATTTGCGACGAGCCGACCAGCGCGCTGGATGTGTCGGTGCAGGCGCAAATTTTGAATCTGCTCAAATCGTTGCAGGATGAACTGGGGTTGAGTTACCTGTTCATCACGCACAATCTGGCAGTGGTGGAATATCTGGCGCACGAGGTGTGCGTGATGTATCTGGGGCGCATTGTCGAGCGCGGCAGCACGGCGGATGTGATGCGCGTGCCGCTGCATCCCTACACGCAGGCGCTGCTGTCTGCGGTGCCGCGCATCGACGGCGGGGGGAGGGCATATATCAGGCTCGAAGGCGATCTGCCGTCACCCGCATCGCCGCCCTCCGGCTGCCATTTTGCCCCGCGCTGCCCGCGGGCGATGGCGGTCTGCGCCACAATTTATCCCGGCGTCAGCCGGGCGGACGGGGAGGGTCATATTGTGCATTGCCATCTTTATCCGCGAGCAACGATATGAATTGACAATCCGACAAGGTGGGCTTAAAAAGACACTGAAGTTGCAAGCCGTCCCCGACGGCGCGCGTCGTCGGAACATCCGCTTCACCAACCAAAAGGAGAGAATCATGAGCACCAAAACAGCAAGACCCACCTTTGATGACAGCAAGGAAAAATTGGCCATGGATCTGCGCACCGTGGTTTCAGATACGGAAGAATTACTGCGCGCCACTGCCGATCAGGCCGGAGAAAAAGCCGCATCCCTGCGCGAACGGGCGCAGGCCAATCTGACTGTTGCCAAGGCCAGACTGCATGAGACGGAACGCGCGATGATTGAACGCACCCGGGTCGCAGCCCAAGCCACCGATGAATATGTGCATGAGAATCCCTGGTATGCGGTCGGGGTTGCAGCCGGCGTTGGTTTGTTGCTGGGGATGCTGATCGGGCGCGGACGCTAGGACATGGCGGAAGAATCGGGGCTTTTCGCTTCCCTGAAACGGGTCGTTGCCGGTTTGCTGGGAATCGTTGCCTGCCGCGTGGAGTTGCTGGCCAACGAGTGGGAGGAAGAGCGCCTGCGCCTTATTCAGGCGCTTTTCTTTGGATTGTTCGCGCTGTTTTCACTGTGCATGGGCATCCTGTTCGTGGCGATTCTGATCGTGCTGTTCTACTGGCACGAACATCCGCTGTTGGCGGTGGCGTTGCTGGCGCTGGTGTTCTTTGCTTTTGCCGCTTTTTTTCTGCACCTGTCGCGCGGCAAACTGCAACAGAAAACCATGCCGTTTTCCAATACCTTGTCCGAGTTGCAGAAAGACCTCGACAGCCTGCGGGGCAGCAATGAATAAACGCCTGTTTGCGGTGCGCC
>CAYTZF010000234.1:0-14564 GCA_964442265.1 uncultured Sideroxydans sp. | reverse complement strand
GGTGTTTTGCTTTGTGGGTTTCGGCGTGCGTCAAGAGTAAGCGTCCAGCCGTCCCGCATTGAATCGAGGCTGTTGATCTGGGAGCATAGTGACCACCAATTTTTAGTGGTTACTATCCATGACAACACTCAGCTTGGTTGGTGAATCGCCCCGAGTTTCGTGGAGGCTGTTTGGTTTAAGTAACGTTGGCAGTCTCCGTCTTGGCTAACTGCCGGTAGTATTGTGCCTCAGCTTCTGCGGGCGGGATATAGCCGATGGGTTCGAGCAGGCGGTGATGGTTGACCCAGGACACCCATTCCAGCGTGGCCAGTTCCACCGATTCCCGGTTCTTCCATGGCCCCCGTTTGTGGATCAGTTCAGTCTTGTACAGCCCGTTGATCGTCT
The DNA here is from genome assembly GCA_964442265.1 of uncultured Sideroxydans sp. GTDB lineage: Bacteria > Pseudomonadota > Gammaproteobacteria > Burkholderiales > Gallionellaceae > Sideroxyarcus. Next base: position 14,180 of record CAYTZF010000234.1, on the reverse strand, counting down.
CAGCCAAAGCGTTGTCGTAACTATCGCCCCGGCTACCCACAGAAGGTTCAACCCCAGCCTCGCCAAGCCGCTCGGTATAGCGGATCGAGACATACTGCGAGCCTCTGTCCGAGTGATGGATCAGACTCCCCAGTTCCGGCTGGCGCGCATACAGTGCCTGTTCCAGCGCATCGAGCATGAAGTCCGTGTGCATGCTGGTGCTGACCCGCCAGCCCACGATGCGGCGGGCGAACACGTCGATGACGAAGGCCACATAGAGCCAGCCCTGCCAGGTCGAGACATGGGTGAAGTCCGCCACCCATAGCTGGTTGGGGCGTTCGGCCCTGAATTGCCGGTTGACCCGGTCCAACGGACACGGCAGCGCCTTGTCTGGAATCGTCGTGCGTACAACCTTGCCGCGCCGAGCGCCTTCCAGTCCCAGCCGTTTCATCAGCCGCTCGACCGTACAGCGGGCCACCGGCACCGCTTCGCGGTTGAGCTGACGCCAAATCTTGTCTGCACCATAGACCTGGAAGTTGGCATGCCAGACACGCTCGATCTCCGGCACCAAGGCATCATCTCGTTGGGCGCGCGCGCAGCGCAATGCCGGGTTGCGCTGCGCCGCAGCATGACGCCGATACCCTGACGGGGCGATCTGCAACACCTTGCAGATCGGCTCGACCCCGTAGGTGTCGCGATGCCGGTCGATGAACGACCTCAGGATTTGAGTTTGCGGTCGAGCTCCGCCTGGGCAAAAAAAGCGCTGGCCAACTTCAATATCTCATTGGCACGGCGCAATTCCTTCACCTCGCGTTCCAATGCCTTGATGCGGTCGCGTTCCTCGCTGGTGACACCATCGCGCAGCCCGATGTCGATCTCGTGCTTTTTCACCCAGTCATGCAAGGTCTGGGGAACGCAGCCGATCTTCGGCGCAATCGACTCAATGGCCGACCATAGGGATGGATAGGCGTTGCGATGCTCTTGCACCATGCGCACGGCGCGTTCGCGGACTTCCGGGGAATACTTCTGGATGGGCTTCTTGTTCATAAGGGCTCCATTCTCTCAAGATTAGGAGCCTCCTCAAAACCCGGGGCGATTCAGGTAGGGTTGTGCGCCGAGTTTAGAGTGCGCCAATTTTTGGCGTTGACGCGATCAATTCTTGCCGTGGGAACGGGCGAGGCGAGGTGTCTTTGATGGTTTTGACGATGAAAATCGGATTGACGGACGCGCGTGGAGGAAGTTTTGTTTGACTTGTGTGGTTGAATTTCCTATCCTAGCCGAGAGCCTTCACCGTGAGGATCCTGCACGTGATCGACAAGTCGTTCGTGGGCGGTGGCCATACCAACGTCCGCAAACTCCTGGAGGGACTGCGCGGGATCGGCGTCGAGGCGGAGCTTGCCTGTCGCGACGGCGGACCCCTCGTCGGCTGGGTACGCCCCCTCGGCGTTCCCGTCCACCCAGTGGCATTCGACAAGCGCTTCCGGCTCGGTCCCGCGCGGGACGTGGTCCGCGTCGTGCGCGAGCGCCGCATCGATCTCGTCCACGGACACGGCCTCGTCGCGACCTTCTATGTGATGCTGGCGAAGCGCCTCGGGATGACGAGCGTCCTCGTCGTCTACCAGCAGCACGGCTTCCACTACTGCAACTACGGGCGCGCCACCGTCGGCCTGCGCAAGGCAGCCGAGCGCAGGGTGTGCCGGCGGGCGGCGCGCGTGATCGCGTCGTCCCAGGAGGACCACGCGGAGCTCGTGGCCGGCGGCTACTCCGTTCCGGCGCGCACCTTCGTGCTCCACAACGGCATCCCCGAGCCCGTGCCGTCGCCCGAGGAGCGCGAGCAGGTGCGCCGCGCCCTGGCTCCGCTGCTCGAGAAGCCGGGCCCGACGTCCGCTTCGCGGTCGTCGGCATCGGTGAGATAGAGGCCGAGATGCACGCCCTCGCCCGGACCCTGCCCCTGCCCCTCGGCGGCCGGCTCCTCTTCACCGGGTCGCTGCCGAGCCGGGCGTGCCACGAGCACTTCGACGTGGTGGCGATCGCGTCGCGCTGGGAAGGGCTCCCCATCGTCCTGCTCGAGTACATGGCCTGCCGCAAGGCGATCGTGACGACGGGGGTCGCGGGCTGCCTCGAGGCCATCGGTCCGGAGGAGGCGGAGATCATGGCCGTGGACGACGAGCATGCTATATCGGCAGCGGTGGTGAGACTCCTCCGGAATCGCAATCTCGCCCGGCGACGCTGCGAAGCCGCCCGACACCGCTTCGAGGCGGGCTTCACACTGGGGGGCGTCGCGCGGCAGTACTCGGATCTGTATCGGGTGGTCATCGGGTGAAGCGCATGCACTGGATCGGCCTGCTCCTCGTGTGGCTCGCGGCGGCGTCCGCCTGTGTGGCGGATCTGCCCGCCACGGGTCCCGTGGCGTCCCTCGCGAACCCCGGCTTCGACGAGCCCGCGGGCGATCCGGCGCGGCCCTTGGGCTGGGGCAGCCAGGGCTCGAGCTTCGGCAGCGCGCGCGTCGTCGAGCGGGAGGGGGCTTCTGCGGGTCGGGCCGCCGAACTCGCGCCCGGGCCGAACGGCTCGACCGGCTCCACCGCGTTCATGCTCTACCAGGTGCTCGACCTCGGTCGCTTCCGGGGCCGGGAGGTGGAGTTTGGCGCCCGTGTCGCCAGCGACGGCGCCGGCGTGAACCTCGTGGTGTGGTCGCCCGAGGGCTCCGGCAACGACTTCGACCCGGACGTGCAGAAGCCCGATTTCACGGTGCGGAGCTCCCGTTTCCGCGTGCCGGCCAATGCCTCGCTGCTCACTTTCGGCGTGCAGGTGCTGGGACCGGCGGGCGGGAGGGCCTGGGTGGACGACGTCTACGTCCGCCTGGCCGACGACGCCGCGCCACCGAGCGGGGAGGTGACGACCCCCAGCGGCGGGGCCACCGCGACGGCGACGGTGCGGGTCGATGCGAACGCCGTCGTGCGCACCCTGCCCGCGGATTTCTTCGGGATGCACGTCGAATGGGTGGAGGACGCGAACGGTCTGGTCCGGGCCGGCACCGGCACGCTCCGGCCCGAGGTGATCGCGCTCCTCGAGCCCCTGCGCATTCCGATCTTCCGCTTCCCGGGCGGCATCCACGCGGACTTCTACGACTGGCGGAAGGGTGTCGGCCCCCGGCGCGGGACGATCCGCAACCCCTTCAACAAGGAGATGGAGACCCTCCGCTTCGGCTCCGCTGAGTTCCTGAAGCTGCTGCTCGCCACGGGCGCCGCGGCCTGCATCACCGCGAACTACGGCACGGGGACGGCCGAGGACGCGGCGGCCTGGGCGCAGTGGTTCGTGCAGCAGGGAGCGAAGCCCAGGTGCTGGGAGATCGGCAACGAGATCTACCTTTCCGGCCCGACCTCGACGACGCCGAACAGCAAGGACATCTACAAGCCCGGCGACGCGTATGCGCGCGATTTCCCGCGGTTCAAGGCGGCGATCGAGGCGGTAATCCCGGAAGCGGAGGTCGGCGCCATCGCGCACCTCGACACCGGCGCCTTTCCCCTCGCCGACCGGGGCAACCTCGACTGGACGGCGAACATGCTCTCGGCCCTGGGGACGCGGGCGGACTTCCTGGCGCTCCACAACGGCTATGCGCCGGTGATCCTGGACGACGCCCTGGATCTCACGAAGGAGACCGATCGCAGGCGCATGTACCGCGCGATGTTCGCCGGCGCCCAGGAGACGGAGGCGAACCTCGAAGCGATGAAGCGCGAGGTGGCCCAGCGCTCGCCCGTCAACGCGTCGACCCCCTTCGTGATCACCGAATTCGGAACGCTGATCGGGCTCTCGGTCAAGGCCGCCAACCACATGGCCTACGTCGACCACACCCGGACGCAGGCGTCCGCGGTGTACGTCGCCTCGCTCCTGGACGTGTACATGGGCGATCCGCGCGTCGAGCGGACGATGTACACCAACCCCATCCACCGCTGGTACGGGAACCTGATCCTGAACGAACCGTCGGGCCTTGTGATGAGCCCCACCTATCACCTGTACGCCCTGTACCGCTCGCGCCTCGAGCCGCGGCTCGTGCGCACCACGATCGAGTCGCCCTCCTTCTCGACCGAGCGGATCGGCATCGTGAAGGCGCGCAGCGGCGTCCCTACGCTCGTCGGCCGAGCGGGCCGCAGTGCCGACGGGCGCCGCACGACGCTGCTCCTCGTGAACCGCGCGGTTGAGGGCACCCTGCAGACCGAGATCGACCTCGGTGCCGTGTCCGTGGCCAGGGTGACCTGCGAGATCCTGGCCGCGCCCCATCTCCACGTCGCCAACGGACCGACGGTCTCGAACGCCGCCCTCGGGAACGGCGACGTCCGGCCGAAGAGCTTCCCGTGCCAGAACGCGTCGAAGCAAACCCTCGCGCTTCCGGCAGGGTCGATCCTGAGCCTGGTGGCCGAGTGAGATCCGGGAGACCGACCGTGTCCCATGCCGAACCCCGAACCGCCCTCTGCCCCCGCAGCGCCGCCCGCCGCGTCCTGCACCGCCATGCTGCTCGCGGCCGGCTGCGCCACCAACGTCAAGCCCCTGCCCGAGGACGGCTCGGTCACGCGGCCGGCAGAGCGCTACGAAATCGGAACCTGGAGACGGTCTCAGCGTCCGGCTCTTTTACACCTAAGAGCTGAACGAGGACGTTGCGGTGCGGCCCGACGGGCGCATCTCCCTGCCGCTGGTGGGCGAGGTCCCCGCCGCGGGTCGCACGCCCGAGGAGCTCTTCGCCGAGGTGATCGAGCGCTACGAGGTGTTCCCGAGAAGCCGGACGTCGTGGTGATCGTGCGCAGCTTCGGCAGCCAACGCGCCTACGTAGGCGGCGAGGTCAAGGTGCCGAGCATGGTGATGATCGACGGCCGCACCAGCGTCGTGGACGCAGTTGCAAGTCATCGAATCGCAACAATCAAAACACACTTTACTTCTTCCAGAATGCGTCGGGCAGGACGGGGGTTTAGGCTAAATCCTAATTCCCAAATCCAAAATCCTGCTCCCGACAACCGTTATGTCTGACGACCATAGCAAGTTGGTCCCACTCCTTCCCATCTCGAACAGGACAGTGAAACGACTTCGCGCCAATGATAGTGTGCTTGCGCATGTGAAAGTAGGTCATCGTCAGACTCCTTATGAATAAAAAAGCCCAGCCTCGTGTTGGGCTTTTTTATTGTTTTCCCAATGATTTTTTAAAGGGCGGAGTTCTTCTTCTTTTTAATAGCTCCCGGATTTACGATACAATCCAAACCCATGACCAAATACATCTTTATTACCGGCGGCGTTGTCTCCTCACTGGGGAAAGGCATTGCCGCCGCTTCACTTGCGGCGATCCTGGAATCGCGTAATCTCAAAGTTACGATGCTTAAACTCGACCCGTACATCAACGTCGATCCAGGTACGATGAGCCCATTTCAGCATGGCGAGGTATTTGTCACGGAAGACGGCGCCGAGACGGATCTCGATCTGGGGCATTACGAGCGTTTCATTTCTGCCAAGATGCGCAAGGCCAACAATTTCACCACCGGGCAGATCTACGAGAGCGTGATTCGCAAGGAACGTCGCGGCGAATATCTGGGAAAGACGGTGCAGGTGATCCCGCACATCACCAACGAGATTCAGGTGTTTGTCGAGCGCGGTGCTGGAGCCTCTCTTGATGGCAAAGCCGATGTGGCGATTGTCGAGATTGGAGGCACGGTGGGCGACATCGAGTCGCTGCCGTTTCTTGAGGCGGCGCGGCAGATGGGCTTGCGCATGGGGCGTCACCAAGTGGCTTATGTTCACCTTACTCTTGTTCCATACATTGCAACAGCGGGTGAACTGAAGACCAAGCCGACGCAGCACAGTGTGCAGAAACTGCGCGAGATTGGCATCTTCCCGACCGCGTTGTTGTGTCGTGCTGATCGCCGTATTCCGGACGACGAACGTGCCAAGATTTCGCTGTTCGCCAACGTGCGCGAAGATAGCGTGATCTCGATGTGGGATGTGGATAGTATCTACAAAGTCCCGCAGATGTTGCACGAGCAGGGCCTGGATCGCATCATCTGCGAGGAGCTTGCGTTGAATGCACCGCCGGCCAACCTTTCGGTTTGGCAGAATCTGATCAAGGCACAGGAGAATCCGCAACACGAGATTACCATCGGCATGGTCGGCAAATATGTCGATCTGACCGAGTCGTACAAATCACTGATCGAAGCCTTGAAGCATGCGGGAATCCACACTTCCACGCGCGTGAACATCGAATATCTTGATTCTGAAGTCATCGAGAATGAAGGCACGGACTGCCTCAAAAATCTTGATGCGATTTTGGTGCCAGGCGGATTTGGGGCGCGCGGAACGGAAGGCAAGATTGCGGCGATCCGTTATGCGCGCGAGAATAAAATTCCTTATCTGGGCATCTGCCTCGGCATGCAACTCGCGGTGATCGAGTACGCGCGCCACGTGGCGGGCATGAGAGATGCGAACAGCACCGAATTCGATCTGGAAACCGAGCATCCGGTGGTGGCGCTGATTGCTGAGTGGCTGGACCGCGACGGGAAAGTGGCACAACGCAGTGCGGATTCCGACCTGGGCGGCACCATGCGCCTCGGTTCGCAGCGTTGCCCGATCAAACCCGGAACAATGGCACAACGCATCTATGGTGATGAGGTGAACGAGCGTCACCGTCATCGTTATGAAGTGAACAACCATTATGTGCCGGGGCTGGAAAAAACCGGCTTGATCATTTCCGCTCGCACACCGTCTGAGGATTTGCCGGAAATTATGGAGTTGCCCCAGCGCATCCATCCCTGGTTTGTGGGGGTGCAGTTCCACCCGGAATTCACCTCAACGCCGCGCGCCGGACACCCTTTGTTTAAGGAGTATGTCGAGGCTGCGGTCGCACGCAGGGAGTTGGTTTGAAACTTTGCGGTTTTCAGATTGGCTTGGATAAGCCGCTGTTTCTGATCGCCGGACCCTGCGTGATCGAGTCGGAGCAGATGGCGCTGGATACCGCGGGGAGGTTGAAGGAGATTTGCAATGCGATGCAGATCAACTTCATCTACAAATCCTCCTATGACAAAGCCAACCGAAGTTCCGGAAAAACGTTTCGTGGTTTCGGTATGGAAGCGGGTTTGAAGATTCTGCAAAAGGTCAAAGAACAGATCGGCGTGCCGGTGCTGACCGATGTTCATGACGAGGACGAGATTGGACCGGTGGCGGCCGTTGTCGATGTGCTGCAAACGCCCGCTTTCCTGTGCCGCCAGACGGATTTCATCCATGCCGTGGCGAAATCCGGCAAGCCTGTGAACATCAAGAAGGGCCAGTTTTTATCGCCGTGGGACATGAAAAATGTGGTGGAAAAAGCGCGCGAAGTAAGCAGGGACGATACCATTATGGTATGCGAGCGCGGTGCCACGTTCGGCTACAATAACTTGGTATCGGATATGCGCTCGCTGGCGGTGATGCGCGACACCGGTTGTCCGGTGGTTTTTGACGCCACGCACTCGGTGCAGTTGCCAGGCGGACAGGGAACCGCCAGTGGCGGCCAGCGAGAGTTCGTGCCGGTGCTGGCGCGGGCGGCGGTCGCGGCGGGCGTGGCGGGGGTTTTCATGGAGACACATCCAAACCCCGCAAAAGCAATGTCTGATGGCCCCAATGCATTTCCGCTGGGCCATCTGCAGGAATTGTTGCAAACACTCAAGGCGCTTGACGCATTGGTGAAGCAACAGGGTTTTATCGAAGAGAATGTTAACTTGAAAAATGTGTGAGTGAAGGAAAATAAAATGAGTGCAATTGTTGATGTGGTGGCGCGTGAAATTCTGGATTCCCGTGGCAATCCCACAGTGGAAGCCGATGTGTTGCTGGAGTCCGGCGTGATGGGGCGTGCCGCCGTGCCGTCCGGCGCATCCACCGGGGAGAGGGAAGCAATCGAATTGCGTGATGGCGACAAACAGCGTTATCTGGGCAAGGGCGTGTTGAAGGCGGTAGAGAACGTGAACACCGAGATCGCCGAAGCGATCATCGGCCTCGATGTGGCGGAGCAGGCATTCATCGACCGGACCATGATCGATCTGGACGGCACCGACAGCAAATCCCGCCTCGGCGCGAATGCCATTCTGGCGGTATCGATGGCGGTTGCCCGTGCGGCTGCAGAAGAAAGCGGTTTGCCGTTGTATCGTTATCTTGGCGGCGCGGCGCGCATGGAAATGCCGGTGCCGATGATGAACGTCATCAACGGTGGTGCGCATGCAAGTGGCGGTGCGGATATGCAGGAATTCATGATCATTCCCGTTGGCGCGCAGAGTTTCCGCGAGGCACTGCGCTGTGGCGCGGAAGTGTTTCATGCACTGAAGGCGATTTTGCATCACCGTGGTCTTCCCACCACGGTTGGTGATGAAGGCGGCTTTGCTCCGGCGCTTGGTTCCAATGAAGCGGCGCTGAAGGTCATCGTCGAGGCGATCGAGGCGGCCGGTTACGTGCCCGGCACGGACGTGGCAATCGGGATGGACCCGGCCGCGTCGGAATTTTACAAGGACGGCATGTATCACCTGAAAGCGGACGGGCTGATCCTTAGCTCGCAGCAGATGGTCGATCTGTATGCGACTTGGGTAGATAAATATCCAATCGTTTCGATCGAGGATGGTCTGGGTGAAAATGACTGGGACGGCTGGAAGGTATTGACCGACCGACTTGGCGCAACGGTGCAGCTGGTGGGGGACGATTTGTTCGTGACCAATACCAAGATTTTGCGCGAAGGCATCAAACGAGGGGTCGCCAACTCGATTCTGATCAAGGTCAACCAGATTGGTACTTTGACCGAGACTTTTGCCGCCATCGAAATGGCCAAGCGCGCCGGTTATACCGCGGTCGTCTCGCACCGTTCCGGCGAGACGGAAGACTCGACTATCGCCGATCTGGCGGTGGCGGCCAACGTGATGCAGATCAAGAGCGGCTCGTTGTCGCGTTCGGACCGGATGGCGAAATATAACCAGTTGCTGCGCATCGAGGAAGATCTCGGCGACAGCGCCTCCTATCCCGGACGCGAGGCTTTTTACCAGCTTCGCTGATGTAGTCCGTGCGAGTTGTTACCTACATCCTGCTCGCGCTTGCCGTTCTGTTGCAGTACCCGCTATGGCTCGGCAAGGGCAGCTGGTTGAAGGTATGGGACGTCAACCAGAAACTCGAGACACAAAAAACCATCAATGATCAGGCGCGGCAACGCAATGCTGCGCTGGATGCGGAGGTGCGTGATTTGAAACGCGGTACTGACGCGATTGAGGAACGCGCGCGGAGCGAACTCGGCATGATCAAACACGGCGAGGTTTTCGTTCGAATCATCAATGCCGGAGTTGCAGCATCGGCGGTTGCTGCGCCAGTAACGGAGTCAGACCAACTCAAGTGATCACGGTGGGCTGCTCACGTCCGGTGCGGGCTTGCAGTTCGGAGATGTCGAGCGCGATCCGGATCAATTCCCCGAGCGCTTCCTGCGCGTCCAGATGATGGCGCGAGACGTTTGCCTCGTAAGCCTCCAGATATACCCTTAACGTTGCGCCTTCCGTGCCCGTGCCGGAGAGTCGGAAGATGATGCGTGAACCGTCGCTGAACAATATGCGTACGCCCTGATTTTTGCTGACGCTGCCGTCCACCGGGTCGGTGTAGCTGAAGTCGTCGCAGGTTTGCACCGTGTACGGGCCGAATATCTTGCCGGTGAGCGCGGTGAAGTTTGCGCGCAGATGCTGCATCACACCGTCTGCCGCTTCCGTCGGCAAGGCTTCATAGTCGTAGCGCGAATAAAAGTTGCGGCCATATTTGGCCCAGTGTTCGCGCACGACGGTTTCCACCGGCAGCTTGCGCACGGCCAGGATATTGAGCCAGAACAGCACTGCCCACAATCCATCCTTCTCGCGGACATGGCTGGAGCTGGTACCGAAACTTTCTTCGCCGCATAAGGTAACTGTGCCGGCATCCATCAGGTTGCCGAAGAATTTCCAGCCGGTCGGAGTTTCAAAACAGGGAATACCCAGCGCGCTGGCGACACGATCGGCCGCCGCGCTGGTCGGCATCGAGCGGGCGATCCCTGCGATGCCCTGGCGATAGCCAGGCACCAGTGTGGCATTGGCGGCGATCACAGCCAGGCTGTCGGAGGGTGTCACGAAAAAATGCCGGCCAAGGATCATGTTGCGGTCGCCGTCGCCGTCGGATGCGGCGCCGAAATCCGGCGCATCGGCGCCATACATGATTTCCACCAGATCATGCGCATAGGTCAGGTTTGGATCGGGATGGCCGCCGCCGAAATCTTCCAGCGGTATGGCATTCATCACGCTATCGGCAGGCGCGCCCAGGCGGTTGACCAGAATTTCCCTGGCATAGGGGCCGGTGACGGCGTGCATGGCATCGAATTTGATTCTGAAACCGCCCGCCAGTGCAGCACGGATCGCATCGAAATCAAACAGCGCTTCCATCAGTTCGGCATAATCGGCAACCGGATCGATTACCTCCACCCGCATGCTGTCGAGTGTTGTTTCTCCCAGTCGGTCGAGCATTACATCGCCAGCGTCGAGGATGCGATAGTGTTCGATGGTTTTGCTCCGGGCGAAAATCGCCCCGGTTACGGTCTCGGTGGCGGGGCCGCCGTTGCTGCTGTTGAACTTGATGCCGAAATCGCCGTCCGGCCCCCCGGGGTTGTGGCTGGCGGAAAGGATCAGGCCACCGAAGGCTTTGTGCTTGCGGATCACACACGAGGCGGCGGGCGTGGAAAGGATACCTCCCCGTCCCACCAGCACTTTGCCAAAGCCGTTGGCCGCGGCCATTTTTAGAATGATCTGGATCGCGGTGCGGTTGTAAAAACGCCCGTCGCCGCCCAGTACCAGCGTCGCGCCCCGCGGGGCGCTGATGCTGTCGAAGATCGACTGCACAAAGTTTTCCAGGTAGTGCGGCTGGCGGAATACCGGGACTTTTTTACGCAGGCCGGAAGTGCCGGGTTTTTGATCGCTGAATGGCTGGGTGTTGACGGTGCGGACGCTCATCTAATTTCTCCCTTGCGTGTCTATAACTCGTTGCAACCACGCAAATCATACACCCCGGGTGGAGGAAGCGCCTTTGATCGTTCCTCTTGCGGTAAGCTTGCAATTCTTTACAGAGGCACTTTTTATCATGCAAAACTTGGCCCGGCAGATCCTTTGCGAGACCTTCGGTTATCCCACTTTTCGCGGCGCGCAAGAGCACATCGTCGGGCATCTCGCGGCGGGCGGCGATGCGCTGGTGCTGATGCCTACCGGCGGAGGGAAGTCGCTGTGCTACCAGATTCCCGCGTTGATGCGTGACGGCGCGGCCATCGTGGTGTCGCCGCTGATTGCTTTGATGCAGGATCAAGTGGATGCGCTAAAACAGCTTGGTGTGGCTGCGGCATTTCTTAATTCGAGCCTGGATGCGGAGACGGCGCGGGCGGTATCGAAAAGCTTGCTGCACGGAGAATTAAAGCTTTTGTACGTCGCGCCGGAACGCCTGATGACGGAAGGTTTTCTGAATCTGCTGGAGCGCCTGAATCGGGACAAAAATATTGCCCTGTTTGCCATCGACGAGGCCCACTGCGTGTCGCAATGGGGGCATGACTTCCGCCCGGAATATCGCGCGTTGACGGTCTTGCACGAACGCTTCCCGGAAGTGCCGCGCATCGCGCTCACAGCCACAGCGGATGCGCCGACACGTGCCGAGATCATCGAGCGGCTGCAACTGGAACAGGCGCGGCAGTTTATCTCCAGTTTCGACCGCCCCAACATCCGTTATCGCGTCGCGCTGAAGAATAATGCCCGCCAACAGTTGTTATCCTTCCTTGAATCCGAACATCCGGGTGACGCGGGCATCGTGTATTGTCTGTCGCGCAAGAAAGTCGAGGAGACCGCTGCCTGGCTGAAGGAGCAGGGCCGGGATGCATTGCCGTATCACGCCGGACTGGATGCGGCGCTACGGAGCCGGAATCAAAGCCGCTTTCTGCGCGAGGAAGGCGTGATCATGGTTGCCACTGTCGCTTTTGGCATGGGGATTGACAAGCCCAACGTGCGCTTCGTTGTCCACCTCGACCTGCCCAAGAGTATGGAAGGCTATTATCAGGAAACGGGCAGAGCCGGGCGGGATGGTTTGCCAGCGAATGCTTGGATGGCCTACGGTCTGGGTGATGTGGTGTCGATGCGCCAGATGTTGTTATCCGGCGATGCGCCTGAAGAGCGCAAGCGGGTTGAACTGCAAAAGCTCGATGCTTTACTCGGTTTCTGCGAATCCACCGCCTGCCGCCACCAATCGCTCCTGCGATATTTCGGCCAAGAGCATCCCGGGAATTGCGGGGAATGCGACAACTGCCTGTCGCCGGTAGATACCTGGGACGCCACCCGCGCCGCACAGATGGCCCTGTCCTGTATTTATCGGACCGGCCAGCGCTTCGGTGTCGCGCATCTGATCGACGTGCTGCTGGGCAAAGCCACGGCCAAGGTCGAACAGTTTAACCATCAGAAACTATCCACCTTTGGTATCGGTCATGAACTCTCGCAACAACAATGGAGCAGTGTCTATCGCCAGCTGACCGCGGGCGGATTCATCGAGGTCGACATCGAAGGCTATGGCGGATTGAGACTGGCCGCAGTCGCCCGCCCGGTACTGCGCGGCGAACAGGAAGTCCGGCTACGCCGCGATGCCGAACCGGCCAAGCGAAAAACCAGCAAGTCTGAACGCGGTTCGCGCCTGCGCGAAGCCTTCGCCGGCGCCAACGAAGACCCACTGTGGCAGGCGATCAAGGCCAAACGCAGCGAGCTGGCGCGCGAGCAAGGGGTGCCGCCGTATGTCATTTTCCACGATAGTACTTTGCTGGAAATGCTTGATCGCAAGCCGCAGACCCTGACAGAAATGGGGCAGATCAGCGGCGTGGGACAATCCAAATTAAATAAATATGGCGATGATTTCCTGCGTGTGCTGGAGGAGGCGGCGAATCGAAAATAGGCTTTTACTTGTCGGTGAGATATCGTTGTGATTGAAGCGGCACGCCGCTTGAGGCAAGATGCTCGTTCCCGATTTAATCAAACTGAAAGAGAAGACAGATGGGCGCACAGTGGAAAGCCAAGCACAAGGAAGTCGCGGCGAACGCGAAGGGCAGGATTTTCGGCAAGCTGGCCAAAGAAATCATGGTGGCCGCACGCGGCGGCGCCGATCCCAATTCAAATTCGCGTCTGCGCCTTGTTGTCGAGCAAGCCAAGAAGGCATCCATGCCCAAAGAGACGCTGGATCGCGCCATCAAGAAAGGGGCAGGACTGCTTGATGGCGGGGCGCAATTGGAGCGTCTCGTTTACGAGGGCTTCGCCCCGCATCGCGTGCCCGTCATCATCGAATGCCTGTCCGACAACATCAATCGCACCAAGTCCAGTATGAACGTGTTGTTCCGCAAGGGGCAGCTCGGTGCGGAAGGCTCGGTCTCGTGGGACTTTAATTATGTGGGCATGATAGAGGCGACACCGAATTCAAAGGATGCAGACGCCGAAGTTGCCGCGATCGAAGCGGGCGCGCAGGATCTTGAACCCTCCGAAGCGGGCGCAACCCTGTTTATGACCGATGTCACCGACCTGGATGCCGTGTGCAAGGCGCTGCCCGCGCAGGGCTTTACCGTCGTTTCCGCCCAACTGGGCTACCGCCCGAAGAATCCGGTAACGATCGGTAGCGACGCCGAGCGCGATGAGGTGGAGGCTTTCCTTGAAGCCCTCGACGAGGATGACGATGTGCAGAATGTATTTGTGGGGCTGGCGTAGGGGTGTAACGACACGCTCCTGGGTTGCGCGCACAACCCATGCTCCCCGGTTGTTCTATTTTGTCTGTGACTCACCCGAACGCGTCCGTCGAACATCACCCAAACTGATCGGAGATCATCATGCCACCACCCCAATGCCGCAGCCTGACCGTCCTTTTGCTGGCTGTTTTGCCATGCGCTTTTGCGCAGGCCGAGGAACTGCGCAGCACGCTGCAAGACCAACGCAGTGTCGCTGTCACCATCTATAACGAGAACCTTGCGCTGGTGAAAGATCAGCGCAAGATACAGTTCGCCAGCGGGCAGAATACCCTGGCTTTCCGCGACGTCAGCGCGCGCATGCGTCCCGAGACGGCATTGCTGCGCAGTTTGACCAGCCCCGGCAAGCTCTCGGTCCTTGAACAGAATTTCGATTTCGATCTGCTGACGCCGCAAAAGT
>CAYTZF010000233.1:0-3012 GCA_964442265.1 uncultured Sideroxydans sp. | reverse complement strand
TTCTTCTCCAGATATTTCACCTGCTCTTTCAGCGCCAGCATGAACAGGCGGCGCAGACCGGCGCGGTGCACGGCTTGCGCTTCGTCTGCGGTATCGAAGGATCGCAACGTCACCGCGTCACCTTCATCGTGCAGCGCGTTGAACACCGTCACCTGCTGTCCGGCACGCGGCACTTGCATGGTCTCGGCGAAATCGCCGAAGGTCCAGTCGGTGTAGCGTTGCAGGTCAACCCTCACCCCGACCCTCTCCCGGGGGGAGAGGGAGCCTGAATGGTGACCAGCCCTAAGCCCCCCGCCCACCGGGAGATAACCAGCGACTTGCCCGCTTGCGGGCTTAGTCGAATGGCTGGTAGTTTCATCAGGGGTTGGGGTGAGGGTTGACTTGGGCGCCCACTCGCCGCGCAGATGCAGGAAGTTGCGCCCCATCCCCAGTTGCCGCCCGTGTTCGTCGATGACGCGAAAGTTCATCAGCAGGTGCGGCGGCAGTTGCTCCAGGCGGAACGCATCCAGCGGCACCTCGACCTGTTTCTGCTCGCGCACATAACGCGCCAGCGCTTGCAACAGCGGCGTATCCGACGGCGGTATCGCCGCGCAAAAAGCTGCCGCGAATTGCGGCAGCGGGATGCAGTGGCGGCGCAGTTTCTGCGGCAGCGATTTCAGCAACTGCGTCACCTTCTCCGCCAGAATGCCCGGCACCAGCCATTCACAGCGGGTGGCCGACACCTGGTTGAGCAGCGCCTGCGGCACGGTCAGCGTGACCCCGTCGTCGCTCTTGCCCGGCGCAAAGTGATACGCCAGCGCGTAGCTCACATTGTTCATCACCAGTTGCGGCGGAAAATGCTCCGTCGTAATTCCGGCCGCCTCGTGCCGCATCAGGTCGTCTTTTTTCAGATACAGCAGTTTCGGATTCTCCCGCTCCGCTTCCCTGCGCCAATGCTCGAACGCCGCGCCGTTGTGGATACCGGCCGGGATACGCGCATCGTAGAAGGCGAAGATCAGTTCGTCATCCACCAGCACATCCGGGCGGCGCGCCTTGTGTTCCAGCGCCTCGATGTCGGCGATCAGTTTCCGGTTGTGGGCGAAGAACGGCGCCACAGTAACGAACTCGCCGTTCACCAGCGCCTCGCGAATGAATACCGCGCGCGATTCTTCCGGATTCATCGGGCCGTAATGCACGCGCTTCTTCGGATTGATCAGCAGCCCGAACAGCGTGCTGCGCTCCCACGCCGCCACCTGCGCCGCCTTCTTCTCCCAGTGCGGATCGTAGTAGCTGCGTTTGATCAGATGCGCGCCGACCTCTTCCAGCCACTCGGGTTCGATGCGCGCCACACAGCGCGCATACAGCCGGGTCGTCTCCACGATTTCCGCCGCGGCCACCCACTTCGCGCCTTTCTTCGCCAGCACCGAATTCGGCGCGATGAAAAACTTGATCTCGCGCGGACCCAAATAATGCGGCTCGTTCACCGCACGCGTGCCGATGTTGCCGATCAGGCCGGTCAGCAGGGCTTTGTGGATCTGCTCGTAGGTGGCGGGCTGCTCGTTGCAGCGCAGCCCCATCTCGCTCACTTGCGCATGCAGTTGCTGGTGCAGTTCGTGCCACTCGCGCAGGCGCAGCGGCGACAGAAAATGGCTGCGGCATTCGTTTATCCACAGCTTGTTGCTCTTCTTGTGTTTCAGTCCATTCTGGAACCATATCCACAATTTCAGATAGGCGAGAAAGTCGGAGCGCTCGTCGTTGAAGCGGGCATGTGCCGCATCGGCCGCCTCGCGCCGTTCCGCCGGGCGATCGCGCGGATCCTGCAAGGCCAGCGCGCTGGCGATGACGAGAATCTCGTGCAGGCACTGGTATTGCCGCCCCGCCAGCAGCAGGCGCGCGATCCTGGGGTCGAGCGGCAGCTTGGCCAGTTCGTGCCCGAGCGGCGTGAGCTGGCGCGTACCCTCTTCCATCGCACCCAACTCTGCCAGCAACTGGTAACCGTCGGCGATCGCGCGCGAACCGGGCGGTTCGATGAACGGAAACGCTTCGACTTCGCCGAGCCCCAAGGCGCTCATGCGCAGGATCACGGTGGCAAGCGAGACACGGAATATCTCGGCATCGGTATAAGCCGGCCGTTGCAGGAAATCCGCCTCGTCGTACAGGCGGATGCACACGCCGTTCATCACCCGCCCGCAGCGTCCGGCACGCTGGTTGGCGGCGGCCTGCGCGATGTTCTCCACCCGCAACTGTTCCACCTTCTGCCGCACGCTGTAGCGGTTGATGCGCGCAAGACCCGCATCGATCACATAGCCGATGTTGGGCACGGTGAGCGAGGTCTCCGCCACATTGGTCGCCAGCACCACGCGGCGGCAACCGTGCGCGGGTTTGAACACACGATCCTGTTCGGCCACGGACAGGCGCGAGAACAGAGGCAATATCTCGATGCCCTTGTGCTGGTGCTTGCGCAGGGCCTCGGCGGTATCGCGGATCTCGCGCTCGCCGGGCAGGAACACCAGCACGTCGCCGCGCAGTCCGCCAATGCTCAACTCGTCCAGTGCGCTGCAAATCGCCTGCGGCACGTCCTGCGTGTCGCCTTCCTCGTTCTGCTGCGGCGGGCGGTAACGAATCTCAACCGGATAGGTGCGGCCGGAGACCTGCAACACCGGAGCATCCGAAAAATGTTTTGCGAATCGTTCCGCGTCCAGTGTGGCCGAAGTGATGATGAGCTTCAGATCGGGGCGGCGCAGCAACAGGCGTTGCAGATAACCAAGCAGGAAATCGATATTGAGCGAGCGCTCGTGCGCCTCGTCGATGATGATCGTGTCGTACTGTTTGAGCAGCGGGTCGCGCTGGATCTCGGCCAGCAGGATGCCGTCGGTCATCAGTTTGATGGCGGAATCGGGCGACACTTTGTCGTTGAAGCGCACCTTGTAGCCGACCAGTCCGCCCAGTTCCGATTTCAGTTCCTGCGCGATGCGCGCCGCCACCGAGCGCGCCGCCACCCGGCGTGGCTGGGTGTGGCCGATGACGCCATGC
>CAYTZF010000232.1:0-1760 GCA_964442265.1 uncultured Sideroxydans sp. | reverse complement strand
TTGACGCACTCGCTGCAATGGATGCATGCCCACTCGCCGCCGCCGACCGCCTGCAACATGCGGCGGTCGAACACCAGAATGCCGGAAGTGCCTTTGGTCACCGGAATATCGAGCGAGGTTGCCGCCTGTCCCATCATCGGGCCGCCGAGGATGATCTCGCGTTCGGTGCACTCGGGGTCGCCTGCCCATTCCAGCACGCTGCGCAGCGTGCTGCCGAGCGGGATCCAGTAATCGCCCGGTTTCCTGATGCCGGGACCAGCCAGCGTCACCACGCGCTCGATCAGTCCCTCGCCGCGCGGTAACAGTCGTCCGAGCAAGGCCAGCGTGCCGACATTGTTCACCACCACGCCGACCTGCGAGGGCAGACCGCCGGCCGGCACGTCCAGCCCGAGCAGCGACTTGATCAGCATCTTCTCCGCGCCCTGCGGATATTTGGTCGGCACCGCCTGCACGCTGATGCTGCCGTCGGCCGGCAGATGCGGGCGGATCGCATCCAGCGCGTCGAGCTTGTTGTCTTCCACGCCGATGATGGCGCGCGGCGCGCCCGCCGCCCGCATCGCGATGCGCGTGCCGGCCACCAGCTCGCGCGGCCATTCGCGCATCAGCTTGTCATCGCAGGTGAGATACGGCTCGCATTCGCAACCGTTGACCAGCAGCGTGTGGATTGCCGCGCCGGCCGGCACATTCAATTTGGCGTGGCTGGGGAAGGTTGCACCGCCGAGGCCGACCATGCCGATGTCCTGGATGGCGGCGATGAGCTGCGCGCGGTCGAAGCGGTCGATGTCCTGCGGATTGCCCCAGCGCACTTCCTGCGGCGAGGCTTCATACACGCGCAACACGATGGATTGCGTCCACGCGCCGCGCGCGCCAGGCATCAGGGTGATCGCCTCCACCACGCCGTCGGCGGGGGCGTGGATCGGCGAGGACAGCGCGCCGTTGGCGCTGGCGATGGGTTGGCCGCGCACCACTTCCTGTCCGACCGCAACCAGGGGAATGGCCGGTTTGCCGATATGCTGCGCCAGCGGCAACACCAGCTTGCGCGGGAACGGCATGCGTTTGATCGGTTGCGCCAAGGGATCCTTGTGCGGGGCGGGATGGATGCCGCGCGCGAAGGTGTCGCGGCGAAAGGGAGAAAAAAGTGAAGCAAGCCAGGCGGAGGCAGGAGAGCCTTCCGCCGGGGAGGGGCGCGCACAGAGCGCGGGGGAGAGAAGCCCTCCCTTGGTATTGCCCGCTTCACCTAAAAACATCAGACGCATGATCGTCGTCTTGTTCCGTTAGTTGAACTTCGCCGCCCGCGCCACGAGTTTATCCAGATTCGCCTCGTTCGGGTTCCACGGCGTGCCCGGATGGATAATCCCGGCGGTGCATTTTTCCGCCGCCTTGACGATATCGAGGAAAGTCCCCGCCGTCGGATTGATGACAATGGCCTTGTTCTGCCCGTTGTAGGCAAAGATCTTCGGATTGATGCCGGTGCATTCGTCGCAGGTCGTGCATTCCGGGGTGTCGATCCACACGGCATCGTGCGCGCTGGCGGGCGCGGCGGCAGGACTGGCAGAGCTTGCACCGGTCGTTGCGCCGGGCGCGGAACCGCCGAGGCTGTCCGCGATGCGTTGCAGCAGCTCGCTGCGCACCCGCGCCGCCACTTCGGCCTCGTTCGCCGCCGGGCGGTCCAGACCGGCGACGTCCTTCAGTTGGTGCCAGAACTGCTGCCGTTCCTCGCAGGCGTTCACCATCTCCTGCGAAGTCAGCACGCGCATCAG
>CAYTZF010000231.1:0-13061 GCA_964442265.1 uncultured Sideroxydans sp. | reverse complement strand
ACCGGGGGCGATAACCAGCGCCACGATCTCGCCGGGAGAAATTTCCATTCCTTCTGCGCTATA
This sequence comes from uncultured Sideroxydans sp., assembly GCA_964442265.1. Taxonomy (GTDB): domain Bacteria; phylum Pseudomonadota; class Gammaproteobacteria; order Burkholderiales; family Gallionellaceae; genus Sideroxyarcus. Next base: position 12,998 of record CAYTZF010000231.1, on the reverse strand, counting down.
AATTTTGAGTTGTGCCGGGGTATCCCAATTCATGACAAGGCCAGACTTTGGATTGTTCTTGTAGTTACCCGACACGACATACCAAAGGCATTCCTGTGACCCGTCGAATAATGGCAACAATTTCAGCGTTTTCCAAGGCAACCTGCCCAGTGTGTTTTCACCCGCGTTGCCGCAAGTTTCGGATGAACCTTCCGGATTGGTGCCTGCAGTGCCGTCCATGTCAGGGCAAGGTAGATAACCATCCGTTTCGCCCACATGGTCCGGATCGTCACCATAGGTCACCGCATACCCAATCAACGCCTCCTTCGCCTGCGCCAGCGCATCCGCCGTGGTCTGGTTGCGTTTGTTGCTGATCGCGGTACTGCTCAAGTTAGTGACGAAGGCGGTGGTGATGCCGATCACCAGGATGACAAGCATGACCAGCAGCGCGCCGCCGCGCTGCCGCTGGATACAAGTGCTGTCCGCATAATGGATCATTGGATTAACGCGCCTCAAGCCGCTTCCAGTTCTCGCGCTGCATCTTCCAGCACCGATTCGGGGACGCCGCATTTTCTCAAGGCATCGATCAAGCGCAAGGAGGCGTTGCTGGAAAACTGGTTCTCGTCTTTGCGCAGCCCTTCGCTGATATAGGATTTCAACAGTGTCTGATATCCGGAGAGGCCTTTGTGCGGGGCGATTTCCTTGAGTGAATCGACCACATCAACCGGAATACGCAAGGTGATCGTCGTCATGGGACGGTCCTTGTTCAGGCGTTTTTTCAGACGATCAGTCAACATAGTATTGTTCCTCTTCGGGCTCCGCGCGCCGCGCGGAAATAATGCGAATGAACGATGCTTCAATCTTCCTGCGGTGCCGTCTGCGCCGGAGTCAGTTCGACGCGCTGCCCGACCTTGACCTCGACCGGCTGCGGTTTGCCGGGAACGGCAATACGCACGCTGGCGGGCGCCTGGCCGGGCGATGCCACGGCATCCTGTTGCTCGCCGTTGATCCAGTAGATGCGTTTACCGCCGCTTTTCTGGATCATGCCGTTGACGGTAAGGGCGTCCCTTTGTACTGGCGCGTCAGTCTTTACAGCACCCTGTATTTCGAGTTGGGCGCGTTCCTGCGGGGTAAAGAACAGGCGACCGAGTTCGGCGGATTGCGTGGCAGGCGAGGTCAGCAAGAATACGAATGTTGCAAATATAGACCAGACCCACTGGAAGCGATTTTGTGGGTCAAAGCCGGCTTGTCGGGCTGAAGCCCGACCTACAGCACAAGCCAGGATGGAGAGGCGGTTCATGGCGCGCTCCTGTTTTTCATGGTGAACCAGCCGCCGCTGCATTCGGCGGCAAGCGGCGCGCCGCCGGTGCTCTTTTCGTTGCGCGAGAGACTGCACTGGTCGAGCAGAAACCAGCCGGGCAAGCGGGTATCGAGGGCATCAAACAAACGCAGCAGTTGCTCTGTGTGCAGCAGTTCGATCTGCAGGTTCATCGGGCTGAGGCTGAGGGAAAAATTGCCGCTACTCTGCGGCGGATTGGGCGCATAGGGTTTTTGCGGGCCGATGGTGTATTTGAAATCCGGCACCATTTTTTGCGCGCGCAATTGTTCCAGACCTTCGATCCAATCCAGCCGCTGTTCGTTGCCGATAACTTTTTGCAACACGAGGTCGTCATATTCCATCTGATATGAAGCCATGTTTTCCAGATCGCTTTGCGCATTGGCGAGCTGGCTGCGCGCATCTGCCTGTAGCCGCTGTGCCTGCTTCAATTGCTGCAGCGCCTTTTGCTCAAAACTGCTGCTGTAGCTGAACAGTGCGCCCGCCCCGATCACTGCCAGCAGACAGGCAAGCAGGCTCCATTTGATATCGCCCAGGTCGGCACTTGAGAAGCTCATGACGGATGCCTCCAGATGATCTTCAGGGTGAATTGACCTTGTGCCGCTTCGCTATTTCCGAGGCCGCTGATGCTGCCCTTGGAGGTGATGTCAAGCGGCAATGCGGTGGCACTTACCGAGTATCCATGCTGCGCCAGCGCTTGCTGGAAACGTTCAAGATATTCGAGGCTGGAGCGATGGCTGGCACCGAACCCGCCGACTGTTCCGTCCAAAGTGATGACCTGCGCGGGATAGGGCGAGGGCGGCGCATCGGCAGCGCTGGTCTGCCATCCCAGCCTGCCCACGCTGATGCGCGGAAAACCATCCAGCACCGCGCTTAATTCGTACAGGATTTCGCGCGGCGGATGCGAATACTGGTTCAATGCGCGCGCCAGCAAAACCGCGGCCTTCATGTCGGCGGCAGGCACGCCGGTATTGGAGAACTGGCGCTGGATGCTTTGCGTTTGCGCGCGCAGGCTTTGCGTTTGCTGCATGATCGGCCCGGCATCCCGCACATACTGTTCGCCCTGCCAGAACGCCAGTGCGCTCCACAACGTGCCGGCCAGGGCAACGCCGCCGGCCAGCATGTAAAGCACCCGGCGCATTTGCCACAACAGGTAAAAATGGGTGTGCTCGGCATTGCCATAGTGCGCGTGCGGTGTCTTGCGCGACAGTTGTTCGAGCAGCAGCGGGGTGCTGTCAGAATCGCTAAAAACGTGCTTGAATTTGTGGCGCCGGGCAAACTCATTGAGATCGAGATAGTGATAGATCAGGTCGCGCTCGTTCTCCAGCTTGCCTTGCAGCGGCACCGCATCATCGGGGTGGCAGAGAATATAAACATCCAGCGTCTCCCCCGCCGGCGGCAGCGACAGGCTTTTCAGATACTGCCGCGTGCGCGGTGTTTCGTTGCTGATCGCGTCGATCAGATTGCCTTCGCCGTTGAGCGAAATCAGACGCGAGAAGTGCAGGCGTTGTTCATGAAAATAAGTTAGGCGCAGACCTGCGTGTTTTTCCCAGGTCAGCAACAGGACATGCTCGCTCTCGATTCCTTTGAGCAGCGCCCCGCTGATATTCGGTACCGAGTAGATGCCGGCCAGCGGGACATGGCGGGAATGCAGAATTTCCAGCCAGGGCGAGATGCGTTGCGGGTTGGTCAGCGCGGAAAACACATACTCGTCATCGCGCCGCCCCTCGCTCTGGCGTTTGATCAGGGTTGCCTGGCGGAAAGGCGTGGTGCGGTAATACTGTTCAAATTTGCGCTCGATCAGCGCGCGCCGGTTGGCGCCGAACAAGTGCGGCACCGTCTCCAGTTGAAAATCCTCCTCGATCACATCCACCAGCATCCACAACGGATGGCGGTGGCGTTCCAGCATGATGGAGAATTGCTCCCTGCCGTCGGCATCGTTGCCGAATTCGCGCGTCACCGACTCGCCGCTGCGGTCGACGATATGCGCCTGAAAGGTTTCGGCGCTGAGGAACAGTATCGTGCGTGCCATCAGAGTTGCACCTTGCTGATCAAATCATAAATCGGGGACAGCACCGACAACATCACCCAGCCCAGCAAGGCGCCGAGGATTAGTGTCATGGTCGGCTCGATCATCACCTGCACCTTCTTGATCGAATCCTTCACGTCGCGGTCGTAGAAGTAGCTGACGTTGAGCAGCGCCTGGTCGAGCTGGCCGGTGGCCTCGCCCACTTTCAGCATGCGCACCACCAGCGGCGGGAAGATGCCCGTCTTCTGGAAACTTTGCGTCAGATTTTTGCCGGCTTCAATTTCGCTCATCACATTTTGCAGGCTTTTTCCGATGACCTGATTGTCCACCAGATCGCGCGAGTTGGCGATGCAGTCCATGATCGTGATGCCGGAACTGTACATCATGGCGAAGGTATTGGCGAAGCGGGCGAGGATAATCTTGCGCAGAATGGGGCCGGTCGGCCACATATTCAGCTTCAGATTATCCACGTGATACTGCAATTTCGGATTGGCCAGCAGCGCCAGTTTATAGCTGCCGTAAAGTACAAACGGCGCGAGCAGAAGAACATACCAATACTCGACGAAGAAGCCTGAAGTGGCGAGCAGGATGCGCGTCTGGAGCGGGATTTCCTGCCCCATGCCCTTGATGAATCCGACCAGTTGCGGCACCAGATAGATCATCAGGAAAAAAGTGATGGCCAGCACCACGGTGCCGACGAAAGCCGGATAGATCATCATGTTCTTGGTCTGCGATGCCATCTCGTCCTGCCACTTGAGCGACTCGGTGAGATGCTTGAACACATCGACCAGACGCCCGCTGTCCTCGCCCGCGCGGGTCAGGCTGGCGGTGATCTTGTCGAACGCGTTCGGATGTTCGCTCATCGCCTGCGACAGCTTCTTGCCGCTCTCGATCGACTCCACCATGCTGGCGATGATCTCGCGAAAAGCTGCTTCTTCCATGGTGTCGCGCAGATCGGCCAGACACTCCAGCAACGGCACCCCGGCGCGGGTCAGCTGCTCCAGATTGAAGAAGAAGGTGATGAGCGCGGCACGCTTGATCCGGGTCGCGCCAAAGGATGAAGCACCGTTTTCCTCCTTGCCGCTGATCAGATCCAGCCCGGCGCGCTTGAGACGCATCTCCAGATCGATCAGGTTGGCCGCATCCTGCAAGCCCCTGGCGGTTTTGCCGTCGCTGTCGATCGCCTTGTATGAGTAGAGCGCCATGGCGTGTCGGCTAACTGCGATCGGACAGGTCAACCACGCGCATCACTTCACCCACCGAACTGACCCCCTGCAATATACGGCGGATGCCGTCCTGCGCCAGCGGGCGAAAACCCTTTTCGAGCGCGGCATGCTTGATGTCGCGAATGCTGGCACGGCGCGCCACCAGATCATCCAGATCCGAGTCCATCTTGAGAATCTCCATGATCGCCTGGCGCCCGGTATACCCTTGATGACGGCAAATATCGCAACCGGCAGCACGGTACAAAGTGACTTCCTCGTTGTGGTGCAAGCCGAGCAATTTGCGCTCGGCCGCATCCGGCTGATACGGATATTTGCAGTGGCGACAGAGCACCCGGATCAGGCGTTGCGCCATCACCCCGATGATGTTGCCGGCCAGAATGTCCGGCAGAATGCCGATGTCGAGCAGGCGCGGAATGGCGCCGATGGCCGAATTGGTGTGCAGGGTCGAATACACCTGGTGGCCGGTCATCGCCGCGCGCAGCGCCATCTCGGCGGTCGCATGATCGCGGATCTCGCCGACCAGAATAATGTCGGGGTCCTGTCGCATCAGCGAGCGGATGCCGCTGGCAAAATCCAGCTTGGCCGCCTCGTTGACCGAACTCTGGCGGATCAGCGGAATCGGGTATTCCACCGGGTCTTCCAGGGTCATGATGTTGACCGATTCGGTATTGACGTGGCTGAGAATGGAATACAACGTGGTCGTCTTGCCGCTGCCGGTGGGGCCGGTCACCAGCACGATACCTTCCGGCTTGGCGATGATCGACAACAACAGCGTCAGCGCGCTTTCGTCCAGCCCCAGCTGGTTGATCGGCACCAACCCCTTCTGCCGGTCCAGAATCCGCAACACCAGATTCTCGCCGTAGGAAGTCGGGTGCGAGGCGACGCGGAAATCGATGGGGCGTCCCGACAGACGCAGGGAAATGCGGCCGTCCTGCGGCGCGCGCGTCTCGGCAATGTTCATCCCGCTCATCACCTTCAGGCGCACCACCATCGCCGGCCAGAAACTTTTGTGCAGACTGCGCACCTGGCGCAGCACACCGTCCACGCGGTAACGGATGCGCAGGAAACTGTTTTCCGGCTCGAAGTGAATGTCGGACGCGTTCTGTTGTACTGCCTCGGTGAGCAGCGCATCAATCAGGCGCACCACCGGCTGGCTGAATTCGTTGACGCCCTGCTGCATGCTCTGGTGTTCCAGCTCGCCCGGCTCGATCTCGTGCAGAATGCCGTCGATGGACAGCTCGAAGCCGTAATACTGGTCAATCGCGCGCAGGATATCGGATTCGCTCGCCAGCAGCGTGATCAGCCGGTACTCGTCTTTCAACAACGCGCGCACCTGGTCGAGGGCGATGATGTTATCCGGGTCGGCGATGGCGAGGGTGAGGTTCTTGCTGGTCGTATCGACCGAGATCGGCACCAGTTGATAACGCCGCGCCACTTCCTTCGGGATCAGGGTGACCGCCGCCGAATCGACGATCACGGTGGCCAGATCGACCGTCTCCTGGCCGAGGTTTTCCGACAGCACATCGCGGATGGTCGCCTCGGACAGAAAACCCAGACGCACCAGCAGACGCCCCAGCGGTTGCGGCGATTTGCTTTGCTCCTGGGTGGCGATGCGCAACTGATCCTCGCTGATCACGCCTTTGGAGATCAGCAATTGACCGATGGGCTGCTGGAACTGTTGCTGCGGAACTGCCATCGTTATCCTTATTGTGCCGCGCTCAATTCGCCCAGGCGGCGCTGCGTCTGCGCGGCATCAAAGCCGGACAGACCGGAAGGATCAAGCTGCAAGCTTTGGCGGTAGTAATCTGCCGCCAACTTGCGCTGCCCGAGGTGGTCCAGACTCACCGCAAGATTATAGGAAAACTGGGGGTTACCCGGGGCCAGCGCCAGCGCGGTGAAGTACGCCTGCTGCGCCTCGGCCCAGCGCGACTGATCCATGTACACATTGCCCAGCGCGAAGTGCAAGGCAGCCGAGCGCGGCTGATTGTCCAACATTTGGCGCAACCGGATCTCCGCGTCTTCGGAATTCGGCGCGGCGTAGAACGTCATCGCCGCCAACGCCACCGGGTCGCGCGGATCAAGCCGCAACACTTGCCGGTAAAACTGCTGCGCCTGCCGATCATTGCCGCTTTGTTGCGCGATCGCGCCCAGCCCGAGCAAGGCATCGCGGTTGTGCTCGTCCTGCGCCAGCACATTGCGGTAGCCGGTGCCGGCCGCCGCATAATCACCGCGTTGATAAGCTTGCCATGCACCCTGCAGGGCGGGGGTAATCGTGTCCGCCTGTATCTTGCGCCGAATGGCGAGGCGCGGCGGACGCGGCTCAACCACCCTGTCCGGACGCGGCTTGGTCACGGCCGCTGCCGCCGCAGCCACCGGCGCTTTTGCCGCTGCTTGCACCGGCGGAGGCGCCGCCTCGGCCACAGGCTCCGGCTTAATTGCCGCCACCAAACGCGGCGGGGCCGGGGGCGGGGGTGTCACCTGTTGCGGCGGCGGCACCGCCCGCACAGCCATCTGTTGCACCGGCGGATTGAGCTCGCGCCACACGTAATAGCCGTAACCCGCGCCAATGGTGCCGCAGATCAGCAGCGTGGTCGGCACCAGCCCCAGATTCCAGCGCCAGCGCGGCGCGGCTTTTTTCTTCGCCGCAAACAGATTCTGCCCGGCGGAACGCGAACTCTCGGCTCTCAACGCTTCGGCGGGGGCCGGGCTTTGGGCTTTTTGATCGGGATGTTCTTCCAGCGTCAGCCCGGTGCTTTGCGCACCTTGACCGGATTTCTTCATCGCATCGAGAAGCAGGCTCATTTTCCCCCCTTGCCGGTTTCAGGCAGAAGAAAATCCGCCGTGGGCAGATTGTCGCGGAAGGCGGCAAAATCGCCGTCGATACTTGCATCCTTGATCACCACCGGGCGCAGGAAGATGACCAGCTCGGTTTTCTTCTTGGTGTCGTTACGGTGGTTGAACAGGTTGCCGGCCACCGGGAGACGCCCCAGCCCGGGAATGCCGTCAGTCTGATTGTTGATCTCATCCTGCATCAGGCCGCCCATCACCGCGATCTGGTTGTTGCCGATCTTCAACACCGACTCCAACTCGCGGGTTTGCAGTTGCGGGATGCGGCTGGTGACCCCGGCAGACGCGAGTGACGGGTTGGGATCATTGACGAAACCGAGCAGGCGGGTAATGGAGGGGCGCAAATTGAGCAGCACGGTATCGCTGTCGTCGATCTGCGGGGTGACACTCATGGTAAAGCCGGTCGGCACCGTCACCGCCGTGGTGGTGAAAGTGGTGGTGCTGGTGGTCTGGTTGCTGACGGTATCCGCCTTGATGGTGAAATAGACCAGATTGTCCACCACACGCAGCATCGCGGTCTGGTTGTTCATCACGCTCAACTTCGGGCTGGACAGCACCTTCACATCGCCAAACGTCTCCAGCAAGGAAACGCTTGCATTCAAGCTTCCCAGACGGGAAGTTGGATTCACATAATTCAGGATGAAGGTGCCGATATTTGCCGTTGTGTCGGTGGGCAACTGCTGGCTGGAAATCGCCTGCCCCAGCGAAAACCCCTTGGTATCCCCGGCGGACAGCAATTTCGACCAGTTGATGCCCTGCTGGTAGTTGCTGCTCAATGTCACCTCGGCAATCGTCGCCTCGATCAGCACCTGGCGGCGCGCGCTGCGCATCACCTGCACGATGAACTCGCTGATCTTCGCGTGCTGTTTGCCGGTGGCACGCACGGTGATGATGCCAGCCTCGGGATTGGAGATCACCGATGCCGCCTGCAGGGTGCGATAGTCCTTGAAATCCTGTTCGCTGCTCTTTTGTTGCGCGGCAACCGAAGCCTTGCCCTCATTTTCCGTCTTCGCGCCGCTCTCTTTTTCGTCCGAAGATTTCACCGCTTCGCTCGACGCGCGCCGACTCACCACGATCTCCTTGTCGGTCTCGTTCAGGATGTCGGTGATGTTCTTCACCAGCGTGTCCCAGAAATGGTTCTTCGATGAATTCTTGATCGACAGCTGGGAATTGTTGCCGTTCGCGGCCCCGCCCCCGGCGGCGCTACCGCCCACTTGGGTGGTATTGGAAATGCCGCCGTCGGAATCGCGCGACATGTTGACGTAATCGATCTTGTAGTTTTTCAGGTAGGGCGAATCCGGCATCACCGCCAGGCGGCTGTCATTCAAATCGTAGCGCATCGCCACCTGCTGGCTGATGCGGTCGAGTATCTGCGCCAGCGTCTGGTTGATCGCGTTGATCGTGACGTTGCCCTCAATCCCCGGATGGATGTCGATATTGATTTTGGCATCCCGCGCCAGCGCAAACAGAACCTCGCGCGCGGGCAAATTGGTGACCACCACGCTGTACGTCTCAACTTTTTCCGCAGGCTTGGGCGGCGGCAACACCACGGCATGGCGGATCGGCTGCGGGATCGCTCCCCGGTTTTGCGCCGTAGCGGGGGTTTGCTGAATGTGTTGACTCGAAGGCTTGATTGGCCTTGTGCCACAGGCAACAAGGATCAAACTGGCAGCGCAAAGCAGAAAAAAGCGGGTCATCATTCTGGTGTCTCCCTGATGTTTAGCGCAAAGTAACCCAATTCAATCCTGCTGGCAACCAATCAAACAGCCTATATATTTTTTATATCATTGGCTTAAGGCGCATCTTGCGTGTCATCTAGCAAGTACACAGTGGGTGCAAAAGCCTCCAGATAACGTTGCGGCAGATTGGCCATTGCGGCGCGCGCCTCGCGACCGTTGGCAAAGCGGCCAAACAACACACGGAAGGCATCGTTACCGTGCAATCTGATCGGCAACACACGGATATTGTCCAGCACCCCCAGTTTGCTTGCCCGCCGCAGAAACCCCTCCATCCGATCCGGCTGCACTCTCTCGGTGTAAAATAACTGGATACAGGCCGACCCGCGCGGCGCTGTCGCCAACATCTCACGCGTCGCCTCCAGCCGCTGTTGCAGCAAGCTGTCCGGCGGGACGCCCTTCAGCTCAAGCATCGGCGGGCGCGGCGGAGGCGGCTCCACCGGTTCGGCCGTATCAAGCGTTGCGGGAAGTGCCGCTGCCGAACCATCGGGAGCGGCGACGACACCACTCGCAACCGCCAACAGTGGCGCAGGGGCAAGATCAATGGTCGGTACGGAAGAATTCTGCGCTGCCGGAGTTTGCGCGAGGGGCGCCGCCGGTTGTCCTGACTGGTTGATAAACCAGCCGGCACCGGCGAAGATGGCCGCCACCGTCACCGCGCCCAATATCACCGCCTGTTTGCGCCCGTCCCATTGCCGCATCGGTATCATTTCGCTGTCGCGCAGCGCCGCCTTGACATGGCGCGCCCCGATTGCATGATTATTTTCTACAAACGCCGCCAACAATGCCTTGTCGGCCAGAATATTGACCCGCCGCAACAGCCCCTGCGACGCCTTGGCGATCATCTTTTCCGCCTCGGCGCTGAAATTGTCGGGGCCTTTGTAACCGGCCGCGCGCATGCGGAACATCAGGTAGTCGTGGATGAATTTGGGGGACAGCGGCAGGATGGTGAAGTGATGGACGATGCGGTCCTTCAACTGGCGCATGTTGGTCTGCGCCAGCTTTTCGTCCAGCTCCGGCTGGCCGAACAGCACAATCTGCAGCAGCTTGTGCTTGCCGACCTGCAGGTTGTACAAGAGACGCAACTCTTCCAGAGTATCCAGCGGCATCGCGTGCGCCTCGTCCACCAGCACCACCGCCCGTTCGCCGCGCTCGTACATCGCTTCAAGGTGGTTTTGCAGGGTCTGCAGAATGACGCTGATGCGCTTGCCTTCCAGATCGAGTTGCAGGCGGTCGCAGATGGCGTACAACAACTCGTCGCGCGACATGCTCGGATTGGCCAGATAGATCGCCTTGATGCTGGTCGGCAGCTTGTCCAGCAGCATGCGGCAGAGCATGGTCTTGCCGCTACCGACTTCGCCGCTGACCTTGACGATGCCTTCGCCGTCGCTGATCGCATACACCAGCGCATCAAGGATTTCTCCCCGGTTCGCGCCGGAAAAGAAAAATTCGGTGACCGGCGTAATCTTGAACGGCGGTTCGGTCAGGCCAAAATGCTCCAGATACATCATTGCCCCTTTACTGGTTGCGCGGTTGCGTTCCGTGTTTTTGCAAGGCTTCCATTCGGCTGTACAAGGTGGTGCGCGCGATGCCCAGCATTTTCGCGGCCTCGCTGACATTGCCGCGCGCCAACTCCATCGCGGTATCGATGTAGGTTCGAGTATAGCCCATCAGCAAATCATCCAGATTAAAGTCGCCCTGCAACAGGCGTGACTGCGCATCCTCTGCCAGCGGCGCGCCGTCGGGCAGCGCGGGCTGCGGATCAAACTCCGCCTCAAGCCGGATCGCACTCAAACTTGCGCCCGGATAGCGCGTCATCAGACGGATCACGATATTGCGCAGTTCGCGCGTGTTGCCGGGAAACGGATAGCGCAGCCACGCCTCCTGCGCCGACTCGTCCAGGGTGAAACAGGGAACCTGCAATTGCGCGGCATACTCGGCGCAGAAATGCTCGAGCAGCCGCAGCTTGTCCGCACCCAGCGCGCGCAGCGGCGGCACATTGATGGTGAACACACTCAAACGGTGAAACAAATCGGCGCGAAAGCTACCCTCGCGTACCGCCTGCGCCAGCACCCGGTTGGTGGCGGCGACGATGCGCGCATTGCTTCTGCGGGTCGCGGTTTCGCCGACGCGCTGATATTCGCCGTTCTCCAGCACGCGCAATAATTTGGCCTGCAATTCCAGCGGCAGCTCGCCGATCTCGTCGAGAAACAGCGTGCCGTCCCGCGCTTTTTCAAAGAAGCCTTCCTGCGCCGCGGTGGCGCCGGTGAACGCGCCCCTGGCATGTCCAAACAGGGTGGATTCAAGCAAATTTGCGGCGATGGCGGCACAGTTGATCGCCACCAGCGACGCTGCCGGGTTCGGCCCCAACTGGCGCAACGCGGCGGCCACCAGCTCCTTGCCGCTGCCCGACTCGCCCTGGATCAGCACCGGATAAGGGGTATTCGCATACAGCTTGATCTGGCTGCGCATCGCCTCGATGGCGGGACTTTCGCCCACCAACCCGAGGCGCCGGGCGTTCTGTGCGGCGGCGCGTTGTTCGCCGCGCCGCGCGATCCACGCCGCGCGCAACTGGTCGCGCAGGGTCTCCGGACGACAGGGTTTGGCCACAAACTCGAACGCGCCGAGCGCGCGGGCGTGGCGCGCGTTGCCCTCCTCGCTTTGCCCGGACAGGGTAATGATCTTGATCTGCGGCGAATGCGCGAGCAATTCGGTGATCAGACGGAATCCCTCCTGCGGGCGGTGCGGCGTCGGCGGCAGCCCCAGATCGACCAGCGCCAGTTCGGGCGGAGCCGCCAGATCGCGCACCAGCCGGATCGCCTGCGCGCGGTCTTCCGCCAGCAAAACATCGAATTCGCCGGACAGCGCGAGACTCAACGAATCGCGGATGAGCGGATCGTCGTCAACAATAAGCAAGCTTGGCAAATGCAAGGTTTTCATGGGCGGCGCGACTACCGGATTGTCAATCGCGCGCAGGATAGCCAGTATTCACTCGCAGCTCAAGCGCCCGATATAAATGGAAGGGAGTGATACAATGCGCGACCGTTTTTTTGCAGAGCATGAATATGTCCGGTGAAGCACTGGTTGAAATTCACGACGTGAATTTTTCCTACGACAAGCGCCCGATCCTGAAGGGGGTCAACATGGCGTTCGGCAAAGGCAAAGTGATCGCCGTTATGGGCGGCAGCGGTTGCGGCAAGACCACCCTGTTCCGCCTGATCGGCGGCGCGCTGAAACCGTCGCGCGGCGAGGTGCGGATCGCCGGCAAGATCATCCACGAGATGAGCGAGCGCGAACTGTACGAGATGCGCTGCCAGATGGGCGTGCTGTTCCAGTTCGGCGCGCTGTTCACCGACATGTCGGTGTTCGACAACGTGGCGTTCCAGTTGCGCGAGCACTCGAATCTGCCGGAAGAGCTGATCCGCGACCTGGTGATGATGAAACTGCACGCGGTCGGCCTGCGCGGCACGCACGAACTGATGCCGGCCGAGCTGTCCGGCGGCATGGCGCGCCGGGTCGCGCTGGCGCGCACGGTGGCGCTCGACCCGATGCTGATTTTGTACGACGAACCGTTCGCCGGCCTCGACCCGATCTCGCTCTCGGTGGTCGGCCAGCTGATCCGCAAGCTGAACGATGCCCTCGGCTCAACCTCGGTGATTGTCACGCATGATGTGCAGGAGTCCCTAAAGATCGTGGATTACGTATATTTCATCTCGGAGGGCGTGATCAGGGCGGAAGGCACGCCGGAACAGATCCGCGCCTCGGCCGACCCGTTCGTGCGCCAGTTCGTGCACGGCGAAATCGACGGGCCGATCCCTTTCCATTACGCCGGGCAAAACAGCTAT